>NZ_JBALOP010000063.1:0-71735 GCF_036962685.1 Bacillus sp. JJ1566
GTGTAGGTGTCGGTGCTGTTACATACCTATATTTAGCATATCGTTCACGCCTATTGGAGGTCCTAATTGGTAATCGATTTGCATTTTTATCAAGGGATAGGAAAAAGGCTGTGCAGTAAGCGACAGCCTTTTTTTCGAATTCTTAATTTGTGTGTGTGGTGCGAGTTATCCCGGGTTAGAAGGTTCTTAAGGTGTTAGTCTTGGTATTCACGAAATCCTAAGCGGCGTTCAATTCGATCAACACGACGATCTAAACGCTCAATTTGGTTATCTAGTCTTTGGATTTGACGTTCTAGTTGATCGAGACGACGGTTAATGTTTGCACCGCCACCTCCAGGGAATCCTGGGAAGAATGGCTGCTGTTGTCGATAATCATAATAATACATAGTAGTATCGCTCCTTATCTTTATGAAATTACAGTAATAGTGTATGTTTATAGGGCGTTTGTGCAATGAATAAAACGCCTATTCTTATAAAGATAGGTATTCGCACAGGTAAAGGAGGAAATTGCATTGCGAATTGATAAATTACTTGCCAATCGAGGTTTTGGAAGTCGAAAAGAGGTTAAAGGTTTATTAAAATCAGGAGCTGTTCAAATAAATGGAGTTTCAATCAAAGATTCTAGTAAGCAAGTAAAGGTGGAATCTGACACGGTTACTGTTCATGGTGAAGTGATTGAATATAAGGAATTCATCTATTTAATGTTGAATAAACCTAAAGGAGTCATTTCCGCAACTGAGGATCATCTACATGATACAGTATTAGACCTGTTAGAAATGGAGGATACGGTCTACAAGCCATTTCCAGTGGGGCGTTTGGACAAGGATACGGAAGGACTGTTACTTTTAACGAATGATGGGCAGCTTGCTCATCAATTGCTTTCTCCAAAAAAGCATGTTCCAAAAACGTATTTAGCCATCATTGAAGGTGAGGTAACTATGGAGGATGTGGTGGCTTTTCGAAACGGAGTTACCCTTGATGATGGATATGAGACTATGCCGGCTACTCTTACAATCATAAGCAGTGGCTTACGTTCTGAGATTGAAATTATCATCGAGGAAGGAAAATTCCATCAAGTAAAACGAATGTTTGAGGCAGTAGGGAAACGTGTCGTCTATTTGAAAAGAATTAAAATGGGGCCATTGCCACTAGATGATACGCTTGAGCTTGGTGAATATCGTGAGCTCATGGATGAAGAGGTTATGCTTTTAAAAGGTTATACAAAAAATTAACAAGGGCTGTCTTAGTTTGACAGCCCTTTTCTCATCAGATTCTATTTTCTCCATATGTATCTGTATGAAAAGGCCTTCTAGTGTTAAGTTATTTGCTACCTTCTTCATGCGCCCCTAGTGTAGTGTTACGATATTTTGACTTTCTTCTTTGTGATGGTCCATTTTCCTCGGCTAGGGCTGCGAACCAAATCATTATATGCTAAAACATTCAAATCACGCTGAATAGTTCTTGATGTAGTTCCAAATTCATCCACAAGCTCCTGTGTTGTTACAGTCCCTTTTTCGTTAATAAACATGTAGACTGATTTGATACGAGTTAACATACGGTTTGTTGAAGGCTTCAAAAAACCACTCCTTATCATTGTTGTACATGATAAACATGCCTCAGTCTTACCTTATTGATATCCAAAAATAGCGTTTTGCAACAGGTATCACATTATCAAGCGAACAAACGTATATATATGTCCTTTTTCACCTCATTTCTTTACAGGTGCGTTTGCTATATATATATAGTTGTATCTGAATAGTATGACTATTTCTACATAAATTGTCAAATATCTTCTTTTCTCTCTCTATTATTATCATAAATTATTTCTACTATTCTGTTTTTTACATTTTTATTACATTTTGGTAAACCTTGGTCAAAATAAGGAAACTTTTTTGCGGGAAATAACGTATGAAGGAGTGGAGGGATTTTTTGTGGAACAGACATTATTGAAAGTCTCGATTCAGAATTCTGGCTATGAAGAAAATAATAAGATTATTGAAGACCTTACTTTTTCAATCTACCCAGGTGAAATCGTTGGGCTAATCGGACCGAATGGTGCTGGGAAAAGCACAACAATAAAAACAATCCTTGGATTATTAGAAAATGCCAATGGAAAAATTGATTTTATCAATAACCATACATATGCGTATATCCCTGAAAGACCGGTATTTTACGACGAATTGACTTTATGGGAGCATCTCGACTTGGCTGCAGGTGTAATGGAGATTGAAGATGTGGACTTTAATGAAAGGGCAATGAAACTAGTTAAGCTTTTCCATATGGAAAAAGTGATTCATAAGCTTCCAAGTACATTTTCTAAAGGAATGCAGCAAAAGGTAATGCTCATTACCGCGTTTCTGATAAAACCTGATATTTATATAATTGATGAACCATTTGTTGGTTTAGATCCGATGGCGATGCAGGACTTTTTAACGCTTATCGAATTGGAGAAACAGCGTGGTGCGGGAATCTTGATGAGTACTCATGTGCTAGATACTGCCGAAAAAGTATGCGATCGATTCCTATTGGTAGCAGGAGGAAGACTAAAAGCTCAAGGGAATCTTGATTGCATCCGCAGAAAAGCTAATCTACATAAAGGCTCGCTCCTCCATTGCTTTAACCAAATCGTGCAAGGTGAGTCAACCCATGAATAAAAAACTTTTTATTACTCGATTTCGTAAGGAAATAGCGTATCAGTGGGGAATATTTAGAAGTGTTGTAGACTGGACGATTTTTCTATATATATTCGTTCCTATCATTGCAGTTGGAGGTTACCATTATTATACATGGTGGTCTGAAATTCCAAATTGGGTCAATCATATCCCACTTCCATTTATATTAAGCTTGCTTTATCTGTTTTGCTGGCAGGGCCGCATTCGGACATTTTTGGAGGAAGCGGATCAATTATTTTTATTACAAAAGCGTTCCCTCATTTTAGCTTTGAAAAAATGGACAAGAAATCTATATGTGACTGGTTATAGTGTTGGGATCCTATTTTTAATTACAATTTTGGTACCCATTTTAATACATCATTACAATCTAACCTTGAATGAAATTCTTGGATTAGCGATTTATTTTATCAGCTTAAAGGCACTCATTCTTGGGTGGAAACAGTCCCTAGATGGTATTGCTTCAATATGGAAAAAAAGCTTTTACACGATTTTGGTTTTTGTAATAATTTGGGCGTTCTCCATAACACTAGTACAATGGGCCTTCAATACGTCTGTTTTATTTCTATGGTTCACCAGTCTTATTCAATGGCTTTTATTTTTGGTGAACTCTTCTAAAAGGATAAGGAGACTTACAACATTTTCGACCGATGTTGATATAGAGAAGCAAGCAAAGCTTACGTATGTAAAAAGTATTTTTGCTTTTTCCGAATACGTGGAAAAAGTACCGAGTCAAAAGAAACGGAGTCCATTTTTTTATCGAAACTCAAAACGGATCTACAAAAATCGCAATCGCAGAAGAAGCTTGCAAGAAATATGTATCAAAGTATTTTTCCGGAACAAGTCCTATTTATTTCAATGCTTGCAAATTACAAGCATTACAACGGCAGCATTGCTTATCATCCCCCCAATCTGGATCAAATGTATAATCTTTATTGGCTTTATTATCGTTCTAAGAATGTGGGTAAAGATTATAGGTAATCGGATTATGTCCAATCATTTTATTGTTAACGTAAGAAAAGATGATATTATTCGAATCCAGGCGGAACACTATATTGTGAATTTCATTTCGCTTCCTGTAATATCGATAATGGGACTATTATTAATCATGATCATCATACTGTAAGGAGAATTCAGATGGAACAAATCAACTGGCTTGAAGAAGTGGAAAAACGTAAAGATCAACTTATAAAAGATACTCAGGATTTCTTGAGAATAAAAAGTGTCCTTGATGAGGAAAATGGAACCCCAACTGCACCATTTGGGGCTGGAATTGATGAGGCACTTCATTATTTATTGGATAAAGGCAGTGAGGATGGCTTTACCTCTAAAAACCTTGATGGGTATGCGGGGCATCTTGAAATGGGTTCAGGAGAAGAATTAATCGGGATTTTATGCCATATTGATGTTGTGCCAGAAGGAGATGGCTGGTCCAGTGATCCATACGGTGCAGAAATTCATGATGGGAAAATCATTGCAAGAGGCTCATTGGACGATAAAGGACCAACAATGGCTGCGTATTATGCGATGAAAATAATCAAGGAATTAAACCTTTCGTTATCAAAGCGTGTTCGAATGATTATTGGAACAGATGAAGAAAGTGATTGGCGCTGTGTTGACCATTATTTCAAACAGGAGGAAATGCCGACAATGGGCTTTGCGCCTGATGCAGACTTTCCAATCATTTACGCAGAAAAAGGAATTGCAGATTTTGACCTTGTTCAAAAATCTGAAGCTTCTTCAGATTCTGGGCTTCATTTAGAGTCATTCAGTTCTGGCCGTCGCTATAACATGGTCCCGGATTTTGCGGAGGCAAAGCTTGAGGGTAAAGGCGCTTTACTTGAAATGGTCAATGAATTTCAGGAGTTTTTAGACAAGAACTTATTAATGGGTCGAGGCATTTGTGATGAGGATACCATTATTTTTCAGTTGGAGGGGGTATCCGCACACGGTATGGAGCCAGACCATGGGAAAAATGCCGGTCTTTATTTAGCATCCTTTTTACAAGGATATTCATTAGATGAAAGAGCAAGGGATTATTTAAGCTTTGTGAATGAGTACTTTGTTGGTGATTCAAGGGGAAGAGGCTTAGGGGTTGCTTATAGTGACGACATCACGGGAGATTTAACCATAAATGTTGGAAAACTTTCATATTCATCAGCAGAAGGTGGACGACTTGGTTTAAACCTACGTTACCCTGTAACAAATGATATGGATGGTACGAAAAAGAAACTTGAAGAAGTATGTGAGAAAATGGGCTTTGAGTTGGTGAATTACAGCAATTCTGCACCGCACCATGTGGATAAGAATCATCCATTAATTCAAACCCTTCAAAAAGTATATGAAGAACAGACGGGTGAAGAAGCGACTTTGGTTTCAATTGGTGGAGGTACATATGCCAGGTCCTTAGAAGCGGGTGTTGCGTTTGGACCTTTGTTCCCAGGACGACCTGATGT
The DNA here is from genome assembly GCF_036962685.1 of Bacillus sp. JJ1566. Classification (NCBI taxonomy): domain Bacteria; kingdom Bacillati; phylum Bacillota; class Bacilli; order Caryophanales; family Bacillaceae; genus Bacillus; species Bacillus sp. JJ1566. The sequence goes on from NZ_JBALOP010000063.1 coordinate 5,126, forward strand.
TGCTCACCAAAAGGACGAATTTATTTTAGTGAATGACTTGTTAAAAGCCACCGCCATCTACGCTCAGGCGATATATGAATTGGCAAAATAGGAGTAAATGGTTGCCCGCCCGATGGCGGGTTTTTGTTTTGACTTTTGCCATCGCTAGCTCCATGCTGAGTTTCCCTTTCCCACAAAGTTTGCTAAAATAATTGAATACTAAATGACAATAAAAGGGGCTTTCAAATGGAGCAGCAAACCCATTATTTTCTTGCAATGGCACTTCCAGCCGAAACAAAAGAATTATTATACAAATGGCGAGAAATGCTTGAACCGCGACTATCGTTTAAGTCTTGGGTTCATCCAGAGGATTTACATATTACGCTTGCCTTTTTAGGAGGGCAGGCATCATTTAGGCAGCTCACTGCAATCAAAAAGCAAATGCCTGAAATCGCGAAGCAACATAAAAGCTTTACTCTTCAATTAAATGGGTTAGGAACCTTTGGAAAATCAGATTCCCCACGAATCCTGTGGGCGGGAGTAGAGGAAAGCGAGTCATTAGGTGCTTTGCAAAAAGATGTTTATGAAGCGTGCACAGACTTGGGCTTTTCCCTTGATAAGCGACCATTTACTCCGCATATTACTATGGCGAGAAGATGGAATTCGGGAAGTCCATTTTTGCCGACACACCTAAAAGAAATCGTACAGCCAAAGGAAGATAAATCAATCTTTAAAGCGGAGCATTTTGTGTTATACCAAACTCACCTGAATCGCTCACCGAAGTATCAACCACTATCTATTTTTTCATTGAGTTAAAAAGGGGAATTTTCAATGAGATATGTTAAGATTTGTATTCAAATCGCCCTTTTGTATTTGATTTATTGGGTTGGAACCTTGATCCAAGGGCTTTTACACACATCCATACCTGGAAGTATTATTGGGATGATTTTGTTATTTTTATTGTTACAGACAAAAATAATCAAAGAAAAATGGTTAGGGGATGGGGCACAATTTCTACTCAACATTTTAGCACTTCTCTTTGTACCGGCAACCGTTGGGATTATGGATTATTTATCATTTTTTAACGGTAAGGGCATTATTACGGTAGCCATTGTGTTAGTGAGTACATTTCTTGTCATGCTAATTTCAGGTGTAACAGGTGAAAAAATGGCGACCAGAAAAAAGCAAAACAAGAATGTCGAGGAGGGCTTCGGGGCGTGAACATCGTTTTTACTACTGCTTCAATCGTTTGTACGATTATTATTTTCCTTTTGATGACAAGGCTGTATAAACGAATTACTCACCCGTTGCTTGTCCCAATTGCAACAACTACATTTATAATCCTTATTTTCTTACTCATCTTCTCCATACCATATGAAACATATATGTTGGGTGGTAAATGGATTGATGAACTACTTGGCCCGGCTGTTGTAGCATTGGCTTATCCTTTATATCAAAATCGCAAATCTTTAAAAGAGTTTTTCTTGCCAATTATTATAGGTATTTTTGTAGGTTCAACGACTGGAATAGCAACTGGTCTTTATTTTTCAAAAGTATTAGCAATAGATCCTGAAATCATGCTATCAATTGCTCCAAAATCCGTTACAACACCGGTTGCGATGGATATTGCAAGTGTAACAGGTGGAGTTCCTGCGCTTGCGGCTGTGTACGTTATGATTGCTGGAATTTCAGGAGCGATGTTTGGTCCATACCTTTTAAGAATGGTGAAGGTCGATCACTTTGTGGGAGTTGGTTTGGGGTTCGGAACCGCATCACATGGAATTGGTACATCAAGGGCGCTGGAAATAGGAACAAACGAAGGAGCAATAAGCTCGATTGCGATGATCCTGAGCGCTGTTTATACGTCGATTATATTGCCGATATTGGTTTCTCTTTTACTATAGGATTATGTCTAGCTCCAGGAGCCATCGGCTCGAGGTCACAAGCCAATCGCTTCTGAAGGAAAGAAGCGCCTTCTGTCAGCGCTTGTTTTGTGCTTGTCGCCGATATGCAGGCTCCTTGCGCTTTTCTTAAGGGGTGTAATTAATTGGGACAATTAATAAAAATGATGGATTATGTTTCACGGTATGAGGTGGATATGTTTCGGTATCCCGGACAGTTCATCCGCCTGAAAAAGCAACAATGGGGTAAGACGAAAGCAAAAGAAACAGAAGCTGTTGATATTGATAAACTTAAACAACAATTTCTTGATCATATTTTCGATTTTCAGATGAAGTGGGCAAGTTCAACGGTCCGCGAAAAATCGTATGTCGACATGGAATTATACAAGGATCCGAATTTAAAATATTTCCTCCAGCGATTTCCGGATACCTATCTTGTTCTATATAGGCCAATCTTTAAATTGAAAAAAGCACCAGTTGAAGTGGAAATCATTATCATTAGCCCTACAACAACTTGGCTTATCACGATCCTTGAAGGTGATGAAAACAGTGTGTTTTTAGGTTCAAATGAACGTTTTTGGACAGAAAAAAGCGGGCGCAATGATAAAAAAGTGTTATCACCGATGATTGAACTTGATCGGATGGATGGGATTGTCCGCACAATTTATTCTCTATATGGAATCGATCTGCCCATTCGAAAAGTGATTCTGAATCGAACAGGTTACTTTGATTTTCCGCTTGTACCTTATGATGTAGAATTAGTGGAAAAAAGAAATTATGAAGAGTGGTTTACTTCTTTAAGGAAAATGAGTTCTCCATTAAAACATATGCAATTAAAAGCAGGCAATGCTCTACTGCAATACTGTCAGACAGTTTGTGTGCGTAGAATGGATTAGGATGCATAAGCATCCTCGTGTCTAGTTCCAGGAGCATGCCACTTTTCTTTGTATTGCCTTCTTTTCAATTATAAAATACTATTAAAGCATGAATGTCGTATCGTCTAGAGGAAAAACTATGAAACTATTAATTTTTATTGTGAATCAAAAGGCTGGAAATGGAAAGGGATTAAAGGTTTGGAACAAGCTCAAGCGAGAGCTTGAACGGAAAAAAGTCTATTACCGTTCATTCTTTACAAAATACCCAAATCATGCGCAGGAATTGGCACGGCAAATAGGCTCTATGTTTGAAGACAAGGTCGAGGCCGTTATCGCTGTTGGCGGGGATGGAACGATTAATGAGGTAGTGGGTGGCATGGTGTATTACCCCGAGATAAAAGTGGGCTTTATCCCTGCTGGGTCTGGAAATGATTTTTCAAGAGGATTTAATGTTCCCAAGTCACCACTAGCCGCACTTACCTTTATACTTCGTAACAAGGCAAGTAAGGGAAAATGGTTTGATATCGGAAAATGCAAGATTCGAGGAAAATCAACTAGTTCTTATTTTGTGAGTAGCTTAGGTACTGGCTTTGATGCAGCAGTTTCGAAGTTAACAAATGAATCGAAAATGAAAAAGTATTTAAATAAAATTCATTTGGGGTCTTTAGCCTATGTTGGAGCCCTTATTCGCCTTCTTTTTTCCTACCGGCTTACGGATGTTTCGTTACATGTAGATGGAAAAGATTTTAAATATGAGAATGTTTGGTTTGTAACAGTATCAAATCAGCCATTTTATGGTGGGGGTATGAAAATTGCCCCAAAAGCTAAACCAATGGATGGTTTCTTTGATGTTATTGTCGTTCATAATCTTTCAAGAATAAAGCTCTTATTGGTTTTTGTCACTGTGTTCTTTGGGGCTCATACAAGGTTTAAAGAAATAGCTCAACATCGAGGAATAAATATCAAGGTAGAATCGGATGAGAAAATGCTAGTGCATGCAGATGGTGAATTAATTGGACAACTCCCTGTACAGGTGGAAGTCCAACATCGAAAACTTCCTTTTTTAGTCAAATAAGACTAATCGGTATCATTTACCAGTGTTGTTTTTCCTATTTATCCTAGCTAAATTGTTACTTTTTCTTGACTTTAATTGTATTTGAACGCTAAAATTTAGTAAGATAGCTATTGTTATATAGATCATCAATAGCTGTCTTTTTTAATGTCTAGCTTCAGGCGCCATCGGTTCTCTGGTCTAAGTCAATCGCTTCGGAAGGTAAGTGCTCCTTCTGTCAGCGCTCGTCTTATGCTTGTCACCTAAGGCTGCGCGCCTTGCGCTTTTCTATTTATAATTATTAGGAAATGTTGTGTTGAAATTGGAGATAAACTGGCTTACATACGTATTAGGCAACGAGTGGGAATTCTCCCCAGCGGGTGGTGCAACGGGAGACGCGTATTTTGCCCAATTAAAAGATAAAAAAATATTTCTAAAAAGAAATTCATCCCCTTTCCTGGCCGTTCTATCTGCAGAGGGTATTGTCCCAAAGTTAATATGGACAAAACGCTTGGAAAATGGTGATGTTGTGACTGCACAACAGTGGCTAAGTGGTAGAGAACTAAAGCCAGTTGACATGATTGGTGGAAATGTAGCAGGCTTACTAAAAAAAATTCACAAGTCGGATGAACTTTTAGAAATGCTAAGACGTATAGGAAAGAAGCCTATCGAAGCTAAGGATGTGCTACAAGATGTTGTAAGCAAATTACATCCTGATTTACTTGAAATTGATATTGTGAACAAAGCTATCCATTTCTTAGAGCAAGAACAAGATAATGTTAAAACGAACCAAAACGTCGTTTGCCATTCAGATGTCAATCATAATAATTGGTTATTATCAGATGATAATGAACTCTACTTAATTGATTGGGATGGAGCGATGATTGCGGATCCTGCCGTAGATATTGGTATGCTTTTACATTGGTATATAAAAAAAGAAGACTGGCCAAATTGGATCAGTCTTTACGGAATGGAATTAACGGATCATTTACTTCTCCGTATGAAATGGTATGTGGTTGCCCAATCACTAAATCTCTTAGGATGGTATCAGCTTAAAAAGAAGGATAAAGAAGTTCTTCATTGGCTGCAATATTTAGAAAAGTTACTATGAGTATTGGTCAATATCGGATATCCACTGACTGATTTGATTTTGATGAGATTCAATATGGTTATCAAGATGCTGGGTATATTGACCTTGCTGACTATACGAATAGACGTCAGTTAAAACTTGTTTTACACTCTGGTCAATATTCGGATTTGCAATTAGTGATTGAATTAATCTTCCTAATTGTTCACATTCAGAAACTGTACCACAGCAATCCATTTGATGATTGGATAATATATCTTTTAAAATATCCATTTGGTGTGTATGATCTAGAGGCATTACAAACACTTCCTTTTTGATGTTGTCTATATACTACATTTCCATGAAACGCTTCTTTTTATACGGTGTAAAACTGGAAACTCACCCATCGGTGGGTTTCTTTTTTGGAGGCAAAAATTATAAAAGAGCCTTGCACGAATGGTAGGGACATGTTATTCTTTTGTGCGATATAACTTAAATGAGGTGGCAATCATGCGTTTACGCAATAAACCGTGGGCAAAGGAAAAATTAGCGTCATACCCACATTACGTAATCGAAAATCCAGTTGAACATAAAGGGAACTGGAATCAAATTTTTGGAAATGATAATCCGATTCATATAGAAGTAGGTACTGGAAAAGGCAGATTTGTTACGGAAATGGCAAAAGCACATCCTGATATCAACTATATCGGGATAGAAGTATATGAAAGTGTGATTGTCTCGGCTTTAGACCTTGTCATTGAGGCAGACATTCCGAATATCAAATTATTAAATCAAAATGCAGTTAACCTTAGGGACTTTTTTGAAAAAGATGAAATAGACCGCGTTTATCTTAATTTTAGTGATCCTTGGCCAAAGTCACGTCATGATAAACGTCGCTTAACCTACAAAACATTTCTAAAAATGTATGAGGATATTCTAGTTGATGAGGGGGAAATCCATTTTAAAACAGATAATCGAGGGTTATTTGAATTTTCGCTTAAAAGTTTTTCGGAATATGGTCTCCTTTTAACTTTTGTAAGTCTTGATTTGCATAAATCTGATTTTGAAGGAAATATCATGACAGAGTACGAAGAAAAGTTTTCAGAGATGGGACATCCCATTTATCGCTCTGAAGTTCGATATCAAAATAAATAGCCTTCACTTATCCCATGAACCATTCGGTTTATGGGTTTTTTTATTAAAAGGCGAGCCGAAATTCGCAGAATAATGATAAAATGAAGGCATCATGCCTAGAGGGGTGGGGAAAGAATGGAGCAGCTGGTAATTGGTGATATTACACTTACTTGGCTTAATGGCGGAGTCACAAATTTAGATGGAGGGGCTATGTTTGGCGTTGTCCCTAAACCATTATGGTCAAGAAAGTATCCACATAATGAAAAAAATCAAATTGAGCTTCGAACAGATCCAATTCTTGTTAAAGCAGGTACAAAGAATATTTTAATCGAATCTGGAATTGGCAATGGAAAACTAACAGATAAACTGAAACGAAATTTTGGCGTTTTTGAGGAATCTTCAATTGATCGATCATTAGCAGAACTAGGACTTACAACGCGCGATATTGATATCGTCTTAATGACCCATCTTCATTTTGATCATGCTTGTGGTCTTACAAAATGGGAACACGATAAATTGGTTCCTACATTTGAGAACGCTGTCATTTATGCTTCTAGCGTAGAATGGGAAGAAATGCGAAATCCAAATATCCGTTCAAAAGCGACATATTGGAAGGAGAATTGGGAAGCAATTGAACATCAAGTGAAAATATTTACTGAGAAGCTTGAAGTTATCGAAGGAATTACAATGGTACATACAGGTGGTCATAGTGATGGTCATTCCATCATCTTATTTGAAAGCCAAAAGAAAAAAGCGATTCATATGGCTGATATTATGCCAACTCATGCACATCAAAATGTGTTATGGGTAATGGCATATGATGATTATCCAATGAAATCAATTGAGCAAAAACAAAAATGGATGGGTGAGGGGCTCGAACAAGAAGCATGGTATGTTTTTTATCATGATGCTTATTATCGGGCAATAAAATGGAATCAAGCAGGAGAAGTGATTGATTCCTTGAAAAAAGTTCGGAAATAAAAAAAGGCTTATAGGATTGTCGTCCTATAAGCTACAAAGGATTCACCTCTAAAATGGAACCTGTTTTGGCATCCATAACGAATTCATATTGGTGGCTTTCTTGATCAATTTTACGGGAAATGCCACCTTTGTACACTTGATACCGAATGCCTGACTTCGAGTAATCTTCGGGATTCATTTGAATCCAGGACCCTTCAATGGGGCCATTTTGTTTGAAGGCTTCTTTTGCTAATTTTAAGGCCCTATCACCGGGGATCGTGGAGTCACTTAGTGCTTCCTTCAAAAGGAGAGCACTTGCAAAACCGACGCCAAAGCCAAGTAAAAATTTATTCCAGCTCATCATGTCCCTCCTAACCGACTTAATCCATACTACAAGTATACCTGATTTTTTAAAATTCGCTATGTTAGCTATGGTAACAAAAAAACAATTTCGATATACTAAATAATGTACATATATAGTATTAAAAAAACGGCACGTTTATAACTTGGAAGGAGAATGAAATTGAAACAAGATACACTAGAGCTTTTTAAAACGTTAACCGAGCTTCCTGGAGCTTCAGGAAACGAACACCAGGTAAGAAAGTTTATGCGCTCCCAGCTAGAAAAATACTCAGATGAGGTTGTACAAGATCGATTAGGTAGTATTTTTGGAGTACGTCGCGGTGAAGCGAATGGTCCAACAGTCATGGTCGCAGGCCATATGGACGAAGTTGGATTCATGATCACTTCAATCACAGAAAATGGCATGCTTCGTTTCCAAACACTAGGCGGCTGGTGGAGCCAGGTGCTATTAGCACAACGAGTTCAAATTATTACAGATAATGGCCCTGTTATCGGGGTAATTGGATCAATTCCGCCACATCTCTTGGAAGAGAGTCAACGAAATAAACCAATGGATATTAAGAATATGTTAATTGATATTGGTGCTGATGATCGTGAAGATGCGATTCGGATTGGCATTAAGCCTGGTCAACAAGTTGTTCCGATTTGTCCATTTACACCAATGGCCAATGAAAAGAAAATTTTAGCAAAAGCATGGGATAACCGGTATGGCTGTGGTTTATCCATTGAATTGTTAAAGGAACTTCAAGGAGTCGAGCTACCGAATACCCTTTATTCTGGAGCAACTGTACAAGAAGAGGTTGGTTTAAGAGGAGCAAGAACTTCTGCAGCCATGATAAAACCGGATATTTTCTATGCGCTTGATGCAAGTCCGGCAAATGATATGTCAGGAGATAAAAATGCATTTGGTAAACTTGGAAACGGCGCTTTACTTCGTATTTTTGACCGTTCGATGATTACGCATCGTGGCATGCGTGAATTTATTTTGGATACAGCAGAATCAAATAACATTAAGTATCAATACTTTATTTCTCAAGGTGGAACAGATGCGGGTCAAGTTCATCTTTCAAATGAAGGTGTGCCATCAGCAGTTATTGGTATTTGTTCACGTTATATCCATACACATGCTTCAATTATTCATGTGGACGACTATGCAGCTGCAAAAGAATTACTTGTTACTCTAGTTAAGTCATCTGACCGTACAACTGTGGATACCATTCGTCAAAATGGATAAAATTAAGTAAACAATTAATGTGCTCGGCATCTGCCGAGCATTCATTTTGGTAATGAGGTGGTTTACATGTTACAAGTTGCAATTGGAACGAAAAATCCTGCGAAAGTAGATGCAATTAAGAATGGATTTGATGGTATTGAAGCAAACTTTTTGTCTTCATCCGTATCTTCAGGCGTAGCTGCCCAGCCATTTTCAGATGAGGAGACCATTCAAGGTGCAATTAATCGCGCTAAATCAGCTCTCGAGCATGTTGGTGCTGACCTTGGAATTGGACTAGAGGGTGGCGTTGTTGAAACTGAATTTGGGATGTTTCTATGTAATTGGGGCGCTATTATTGACAAAAATAATGAACCGATCATTGCAGGTGGAGCGAGAATCCTCCTCCCAGATGAGATAGCCAGGGAATTAAGAAAGGGTATCGAGCTCGGGGATGTTATGGAGGATTTCACAAAACAAAAAGACATTCGAAAGGCTGAAGGTGCAATTGGCATCTTCACGAATCATTATGTTAATCGAAATGACATGTTTACCCATGTTGTAAAACTCCTAGTGGGTCAATATACATACAAGAAAAATGCGTAAGTATTCCTAGAATTAAAATGGTACTTATTTCTTATTGATAAAAATTTAAAAATTAGTCTTGCAACCTAGAATTTAATAGGTTTATTATAGAAAATAGAGAAATAAGGTAAGTCTACCTATTTAAGGGGTGAGAGAAAATGAAACTGGGGAAGGTCCTTTTTCTAACCTTACTAATGATAGTAGGACTTTTGTCAGGTTGTTCATCAGTAGAAGATGAATCTAAGGAAACGGTTACATCTGTCGAAACTGCTTTTAACGCCCAACCTGAAAAAGCAAATAGTGAAAATGGAGAAGTATCCTTTTATCTACCATCAACTATGAAGATAGAAAAGAAGGATAAAAATAACGTAATCCTTCAAAAAGATAATCAAACCTTTATTTTATTTATCAATCCAATTGAAGAACGGACCAGTGATGTCCTATATAAGGAAATCGTTGCCAAGGAATTTGCAGTCGACAAAACTTATACAGGCAATGAGCGATATGGATATGTTAAAGCATTTGAAACTAAGGACAAGCTTTACCTTGTAACTGTAGGAATTGGCGGTATAAAAATGACAACAGAGGTGAAGCTTGGCGATATGTCGGAGAATGCTTCGGAAATGATGAAAATCGTTTCATCCGTTCAATACTAAATCTAAGGTTAAAGCCCCGCGACTCGTTAGGGGCTTTTATTTGTTTTTAGTAAAAGAATATATGATAATAAGTGCATACAGATTTGGAGGTTATGAACATGAAGAAACTTGAACATATAGATCAATATCAAGAGATTATCCAAAACGGAAAGAACATTCTAATGTTTTCAGCAGATTGGTGTCCAGACTGCCGTTTTATCGACCCATTTTTACCTGAAATTGAAAGTACCTTTTCTGACTATACATTTTACTATGTAGATCGTGATGAATTTATCGATTTATGTGCGACTTTAAATGTGTTTGGTATCCCTAGCTTTGTAGCATATGAGGATGGAAAAGAAACTGGTCGATTTGTGAGTAAAGACCGTAAAACGAAGGAAGAAATTGAACAATTCATTAATGAGCTCTCTTAAGAACATTGAAAAGAGAGGAGAGTGATACAATGGACTCGAAAAATTATAGGAAAATGGACTCAAAAAAATTAAAGAAAATCATTCAAGATAAACTTGCAGATCATAACTGGCATTTTGCCTTTGATCCTAAAAAGGATACGTTGCGGATTGAGGACAAGGAAACGAAAAAAGGAATGACGGTGACGCTGCCTGGAATTGTAGCGAAATATCAAGAAGAAGGCCCAGCAAGTGTTGATGAAGTCATTTATTATATTGAAGAATCGTTAATGGTAATGAATAGTGAGCTTGTGCTTGAAGGAAAAGAAAAAAATATTTTTCCGGTTATTCGTTCAACCTCGTTCCCAACTCAATCTAATGATGGGGAAGATTTAGTGTACGATGAGCATACTGCAGAAACAAGAATTTATTATGCACTTGATCTTGGAAAAACATACCGTTTGATTGATCAGAGGTTGCTAAAAAAGGAAAATTGGAAGTTTGAACGGATTCGTGAAATTGCAAGGTTCAATCTTCGTTCATTAGATGTTTCGTACAAAACGGATGAGGTTGCAGGAAATACCTTTTATTTTATTAATAAAAATGATGGGTATGATGCCAGCCGTATTTTGAATGATGCATTTTTACAAAAAATGAGCCAGCAAATAAAAGGAACGATGGCAGTCGCTGTGCCACATCAGGATGTTTTGATAATAGTTGATGTACAAAATGAAACGGGGTATGACATTCTTGCACAGATGACTATGAGCTTTTTTGCAAGTGGACGTGTTCCGATTACGGCGCTCTCATTTCTATATGATGATGGTGAGCTTGAGCCGATTTTTATCCTTGGGAAAAATCGACCAAGAAGATAATGTGAAACTTCAAACAGTGGGGCACTGCATTTCCCACTGTTTGTTAGTTGAACCAATCGGGCTTTTACGGGCAGTTATCCCCACCTAAGGGGGGATTATACTGCCTGTTAATGCGGGATAAAATGTACTCTACCAAAAGTCGCTAGGAAAACTAGCGGCTTTTTTGTTACAATAAAGTGAAACTACAATCAGTAGGGGATTTTTTTATCCCCTACTGATTGTTAGTCGAACCAATCGGGCTTTTACGGGCAGTTATTATTCACCTAAATACATCTTTGTCTATATTAAAATTGTATTTAGATGGGAATCCTACTGCCCGTTAATGCGGGATAAGGAATAGAATCAAAATGGAAGAGTGATAGTTGTGAATTGGATAAAAAGATTACTACATTTTTTAAAGGCGGACGTTGATGATCCAATTGATAGTAAAACGACTCAAATCCGACAAAACAAACATATTGAAGCGAGAGTTACATATGAGTACCCAAAAGGGAAATTTCGATTTCCAATCATTCCAGACCAAGAAATCAGAAAGCCAGAAAAGGCAGAAACTAGGCGAACTCAGCAAACAAGAAGTTCACAACCAAAAAGGAATTCTAATCCAAAACAGGTTGTTAAGTTACAGGAGAAACAACCCTTTCGCCCAACTGAAACGCCTTCCCCAGTATATGGTCTAAGTAAGCCGAAGCCTCATGAAATAGTAGAATTTGAACTGCCTTCAAAACCTATCACGGATACGGAATCAATTGCTAGGGCATGGAAGGAAGCTCAAGAAGAGGTTGCTTCTACTATTCTACGAACTGAGCAACTTGAACTGGAACCACAGGTTGTGTCTGATGAAGCAAAACTGCAACAGGTTGCTAGCTTTGCTAATGAGTTAATCAGGGAAGAAGAATTAATCAAGGAAGAACCAGTTTATACTGACGTGATAGAAGAGATAGAAGAGATAGAAGAGATAGAGGAGATAGAGGAGATAGAGGAGATAGAGGAGATAGAGGAGATAGAAGAGATAGAAGAATCACTACAACCTATAGAAGAAATACCTGTGGAGCCTGGAGTGGAAAAAAATGAGGAAACTGTGGAGAATATCGACCCGCCAGTTGAACAGACGGAGAACCCTGAACGAGCAAATACGGAGCCAAGAAGGTCCAATATTCCTTTTAATGTTTTAATGTTTAAAAAGGATAAACAAAAATTGCCGCAAAAGGATACAAGCCAAGTAAGTCAACCAGCTCCAAAAGAGCTTATCGAATCTGAAAGAAAACAAGATCGACCAATCATACAGGAAACCTCTAAACAACAGGAACAACCAATGAAGCGGGAATTAGAATTGCATCCAGAAGACGAAGAGCAACTCCATGGATATTCGTTTCCAGGTCTCTCATTTTTAAATTCACCACCTGCCCAACAGCAGGACGATAGTCAGTGGCTATTGGAACAGCGGAATATATTGGACCAAACTCTTCGGAATTTCAAAGTCCGTGCAAAGGTCGTGAATGTAACCCAGGGCCCTGCTGTTACTAGATTTGAAGTACATCCAGAGCCTGGGGTAAAAGTAAATAAAATTACAAATCTATCAGATGATATTAAATTAAGCTTGGCTGCTAAGGATATTCGAATTGAAGCACCAATACCAGGGAAAAATACAATTGGAATTGAAGTGCCAAATAAAAAAAGTAAAGCTGTGCTTTTAAAGGAAATTATCCAAAGCTCAGAATTTACATCAAATAAATCACCATTAACGGTGGCAATGGGTCTTGATATTTCTGGTAAGCCGATTGTGACGGATTTACAAAAGATGCCACACGGATTAATTGCAGGTGCAACGGGATCTGGTAAAAGTGTATGTATCAATGCAATGCTTGTTAGTTTACTTTATAAGGCTTCACCAGATGAAGTAAAGCTTCTTTTGATTGATCCAAAAATGGTGGAGCTTGCGCCATATAATCATATTCCTCACCTTGTGAGCCCTGTCATTACAGATGCAAAGGCCGCAACGGCAGCCCTTAAGTGGTCAGTTGAGGAAATGGAAAGAAGATATGAATTATTTGCCCATTCCGGTGTTCGTGACATTAGCAGATACAATGAAATGGTGAAAAAGCATGATGAAAAAAGTGGAAAGCTTCCATATCTCGTCATTATCATCGATGAGCTTGCCGATTTAATGATGGTGGCACCAGGAGAAGTGGAAGATTCAATCTGCCGGATTGCACAGAAAGCAAGAGCGTGTGGAATCCATTTAATTCTTGCAACGCAAAGACCATCAGTTGATGTAATCACAGGTTTAATAAAAGCAAATGTCCCAACACGTATTGCATTTTCAGTGTCATCACAGGTCGATTCTAGAACAATCATTGATTCAAGTGGGGCAGAAAAGCTGCTTGGTAGGGGAGATATGCTATTCCTTGAGAATGGCTCATCAAAGCCTTTCCGTGTCCAAGGAAATTTTGTTTCTGATGATGAAATCGAAGCAGTTGTTGATTATGTAAAAGCTGAAATGAAACCGAGTTATATGTTTGAGCAAGGCGACCTTTTAAAGAAGGCTTCCATTTCAAATGATGAGGATGAATTATATTTAGAAGCATGTGAGTTTGTTTTAGAACATGGAGGGGCATCCACCTCAAGTGTACAAAGACGTTTCAGAATCGGCTATAATCGGGCAGCTCGTTTAATTGATATGATGGAGGAACAAGGAATTATCTCTGAATCTCGTGGTAGTAAACCACGTGAAGTTTTAATTACTGAAGAAGACTTAGCGGATCTCCATGAAGGCTGATAACTTTTGTTATCGGCTTTTATGTTTTAGTCAAAAAGTCCTAAATAAACACTAAACGATATAAAAATCAGCGTAGCTAAAGGTTAATTCTATTGTCCTCCGTTCATAATAAGGATAACCCATCCCACTCCTATACTTGTTTTGTGGGACATCCTACATATTTTCGACGAAATTCTAGGCATTTTTTCGTAATGGTCTTCACCATTGATTAGTGCTATAATGAAAAAATGTGAGATGATTGTATGTACATAAAATTCGATTTTCTAATAGCACCTATCTCAAAATAATGGGTACAATTATCAAAACTAGATGAATTTCATATACTGTCTTACAGATAGACATTGTTGGAGGTTCTTTATATGACAGTTTACCACTTCGTTGGAATCAAAGGTACTGGCATGAGTTCATTGGCACAGATACTTCATGATATGAATTTTGAAGTTCAAGGGTCTGACCATGAAAAATTTTATTTCACACAAAAGCCTTTAGAGGAACGAGGAATAAAGATTTTGCCCTTTGATAAGGACAATATTCATGAAGGTCTGACAGTTATTGCCGGGAATGCCTTTCCTGATACTCATGAAGAAATAGTAAAAGCGAATGAAATGGGGCTACCTGTTATTCGATATCACCGTTTCTTAGGTGAATTTATGAAAAAATATACGAGCGTTGCTGTAACCGGCTCCCATGGAAAAACTTCGACGACGGGCTTACTTGCACATGTCTTGCAAGGAGCAGAGCCCACTTCCTATTTAATCGGTGATGGAACAGGGATGGGATCTGAAAATAATAAAAACTTTGTATTTGAAGCATGTGAATACAGACGACATTTCTTAAGCTATCACCCTGACTATTGCGTTATGACAAATATTGATTTCGATCATCCGGATTATTTTGCGAATGTTGAAGATGTATTTAATGCTTTTCAAGAAATGGCGCTTCAGGTGAAAAAGGGAATTATTGCATGTGGCGACGATGAGTATCTTCAAAGCATTCAGGCAAAAGTTCCTGTTGTTTTCTATGGATTTGGTGAAGAAAATGATTTCCAGGCGCGTAATATTAAAAAAAGCACGGAAGGAACGACCTTCGACGTGTTTGTACGTAATACCTTTTTCGCATCTTTTTCAATTCTTGGATACGGAAACCATAATGTGTTAAATGCTCTAGGAGTTATTGCACTCTGCCATTATGAAAATATTGATGTATCGATTGTTCAAAACCGTTTATTAAGCTTCCAGGGTGTGAAGAGGAGATTCTCTGAGAAGCGGGTTGGAAATCAAATCTTAATTGATGACTATGCACATCATCCAACCGAAATCAATGCGACCATTGAGGCTGCACGTCAAAAATACCCTGACCGTGAAATAGTGGCGGTTTTCCAACCACATACTTTTACAAGAACACAAACATTTTTAGATGACTTTGCGGCAAGCTTAGAAAAGGCAGATCAAGTATATCTTTGTGATATTTTCGGCTCGGCACGTGAGAACAAAGGAGAACTTTCGATCGTTGACCTACAGGGTAAAATACCTGGAGCGGAGTTAATAAAAGAGGACAATACATCTATCCTTAAAAAGCATGAGAACAGTGTGCTTATTTTCATGGGCGCAGGAGATATTCAAAAATTTCAAGACGCATATGAAAAAGTGTCAGTTTAAACGAAAAAAGGGACCTTGCGATTCAAATCGCAAAGGTCCTTTTTCGATTATTTAAGATTTTCTGGATTTAATGGTTTAAGTTCAGGGACGACGAAACGGCCATCTTTACGAATTAGCACATCATCAAAATACATTTCCCCTCCACCATATTCAGGTCGTTGGATATTGACCATATCCCAGTGGATATTTGAGTTGTTTCCGTTGTAGGCATCCTCATATGCTTGTCCTGGTGTGAAGTGGAAGCTTCCATCGATTTTTTCATCAAATAGAATGTCTTGCATTGGATGTTGAATATATGGGTTTACCCCAATTGCAAACTCACCAACATAACGTGCCCCTTCATCCGTATCAAGTATCTTATTAATACGCTCTGTATCGTTGGAAGTTGCCTCAATAATTTTCCCATCCTTGAAAGTTAGTGAAACATTTTCAAACGTAAAGCCTTGATATGGTGATGGTGTATTATAGGTTAAAGTACCATTGATTGAATCACGAACAGGCGCAGTATATACCTCACCATCCGGGATGTTCATTTCACCAGCACATTTGATTGATTTGATTCCTTTAATGGAGAAAGTAAGGTCAGTACCTGGACCGGTAATGCGAACCTTATCTGTCTTATCCATAAGCTCAACAAGCGCATCCATTGCATTGCTCATTTTCCCGTAATCTAAATTACAAACATTATAATAAAAGTCTTCAAACGCTTCCGTGCTCATTTTTGCAAGCTGAGCCATTGAAGAATTCGGGTAACGAAGAACGACCCATTTTGTCTTTGGAACACGGATTTCACGATGCACTTTTTTTCCGACTGTATTTCCTTCAATTTTCATTTTATCATCTGGAACATCTGCAAATTCATTAATGTTATCTCCAGAACGTAAGCCGATATAAGCATCCATCTTACTCATGACTTTTGCTTCAAAATCCGCTTTCATCTCAAATTGCTTTTCCTGTGCTCCAAGTAATAATGCACGGTCAACCTGATGGTCCTTTAATGATACAAATGGATATCCACCTGCTTTATATGCTTCATTAATTAATGCAATCACGAGTTCACGCTGCAAACCAAAGTTTTCAATTAGTACTTTTTCACCTTCCTTGAGGCGTACAGAATAATTAATTAAATTGCGAGCGAGTGTTTCAATACGTGGATCTTTCATGATTATTGCCTCCATATCCTATTTGCTTATGTACATACTTATTGTAACCTAATAAAAGAAATTTGTTTATTAAATAAAATGAAGTGAAGGAATTCAAAGGAATAATGTCGAAAGTTAAACAATAGGGGTATATGATTAATTATGGTAAAAATCGGGTAAGAAAGATATAAGGAGGTGCACCACGAATGATTCTTATCGTATACATAAGCGTCGCGGTAGTAGCAGTGGCATTTTTAATTTTAGTTATTTATCTCTCAAGAACACTACGTTCTCTTCAAATAACACTGGATAATGTGGCGGGAACCTTATCTGGGTTAGAAAAACAGATGGAGGGTGTAACAAGTGAAACGACAGAGCTATTGCATAAAACAAATAAGCTTGCAGAAGATATTCAACAGAAGTCCGAAAGTTTAAACACTGTCGTTAATGCTGTTAAGGATGTCGGAACTTCGTTGCAACGTTTCAATAAATCAGTAGGAAATGTGACAGAAGAGGTTGCCGTGCAATTAGAGAAAAACAAGACCAAAATCTCACAGGTAGTCCAAGTAGGGAATGCTGTAATAGAGATTTGGGATAAATGGAAAGATAAGAAACAAAAGCATGACAAAGATTTTTCAAATTAAGGAAAGGGGATAGGATACAATGGGAAAAAATAATGGCTCAAACTTTATTCTTGGAACAATCGTTGGTGCAGCAGTTGGAGCTGCGACTGCATTATTTCTAGCACCAAAAACAGGTCAGGATTTGCGCAGACAACTTAATGACCAAGCCTCTGTTGTAAAGGAAAAAACAAATTCTTTAACTAAAACGTTTTCTGAACAGTCTAATCAAATTTTAACGAAAGTAAAAGACTTTAAAGCTCCTACTGGGGAAAGCAGCCAGGAAACAGAAACGGTTGTACCTGTGGATACAACTATAGAAGATACAGTTGAGGAACATGTTGAAAATAAAGAGTTGTTCCAGGAAAAGCTAGCTGAAGCACAGCAAGCTTTAACAGAAGCAGAAAAAAATACACAAACAACGAATTATTAGGAGAGATGGAAACATGGGGAAAATAAAGGTCGAAACAATCGAAGAATTTAATAATGTACTTGAAAAAGAAAATAACTTTATTTTCATTAAGCACAGTCTAACATGCCCAATTAGTAAAGCTGCATTTGATGAGTATGAGCAATTTGTAGCCGAACATGAGGATGTACCGACTTATTATCTTAATGTACAAGAAGCAAGAGATCTTTCTAACCACATTGCGGAACACTTTGAAATTAAACATGAATCACCACAGGCACTGCTATTTGAGGATGGCAAGGTTAAATGGAATGCCTCCCATAGAAATATTACAAAAGAATCATTAGGAACAGCTGGCAAATAAGAAAAGTGCAAGGCGTCGCTAATCGGCGACAAATATAAGACGAGCCTAACCTTCCGAAGTGATTGGCTTATTACCAAAGAGCTGATGGCGCCTGGAATTAGACATCGGAAAAAAAGTCCATGGTCATCAACCATGGACTTTTTGCTTTATAGTGAAGATCTGTCTGGCCAAATAATGTCTAATTGATCCCCAGGTGAGAGGACATCATAAAATGTGCATTCCTCTCCGTTTTTTAGAAGCATAAACCTTCCTGCTGATCCTGTGGGTAATTGAATATCGACAAAACGGAATAAATCCTGAAATATAAAAGGTTCCACTTCTTTCGTTGTCATTTGAAGTTGATCCCCGTGTTTAAGAAGATCATCCTCGTGAAGAAGCTCCCCATTACGAAAAAATTCATGTAATGGCTTATTGAGAGATATCATTTTCTCCCGAAAGAATACTTGAATTGAATAGTCCAATTGAATTTTTTGTGATTCTGCAAATTGATTTAAGGTCGGGGCTGTCCCCTGTTTGATTTCAAAAGAATCTAGATTATTAAATGGTGCATGTATGGAAACTTTAGCTCCATTTCTCATTAGTTTTCCAGAAAACGGTTCTAGCTGAATGTTTTGATCGTTTAAAGAAATGGTAAATCTATTTACCAATTCATCACGTAATGGATAAGTGCTTGTCCGGAAGATTTCTTCGATTGTTTCCGGAAAATAAAATGAAATATCATCATGATCATGAACAAAGCTTTCTGGACTGGCTATTTGATGGTTTTGCTTGATAGTCGCTGTTATCACCATTTCTTCGCCATTCAGGTAAATCCTTTTTTGAGGAATATCGTCGATAAGGTCTTTTATCATCACGGTAGCTTTTGTACCATCTTTTCCTTTACTCACTATGATTTCGTCACCATTTATAATTTCATCCTCAAGTGAACACGGATTCCCATTTTTTAGAAGAATAGGTGATTCGCCATATCCTCCAGGAATTGTCACAGACTGGTGGTTTACCCTTACGATCATTGCCATTCCAGGTTTTCCGTAAAGCTTATGTAGTTTAATTCCAGCTGCAAGTATGCTATCTCCAACAGTAAGGCGTTTCATTTCAAAAAGCCTCACTGCCTTTTGATTGACTGTTACATTGACATAGTGGACAGGTGATTGACTTGAAGCAACTGCAATCCCAATTGGTGTTACGAGTTCAGGGCCTTTTTGAATATGATCAGTCATTTCAACCTGGTTTATTGCATCAATACCGCGAATTGCAACACGGTTTTCAGGTAAACCTAGTGAATGCGCAAGCCGTTTTGGAAGTTCGGGAGTTAAGCTGCCTCCACCAACGAGCATGACAGCTTTGGGAGATTTACTTTTATTTAAATGAAGTATTTCGTCCCGAATCGATTCTGCTAATTTATCAATTGAGGCAGAAATATTGTCAATTACTTCATCCTTTCTGATTTCCGTTTCAAAGCCAAGAATGTCAACAACTTGAATGGTATCATTCGTTAATAAATCACGTTTGGCTTGTTCGGCTAGTGGGAAGTCGAGGAGAAGCTGGTCGCTAATTGCTTCCGTAATTTCATCCCCTGCAATTGGTACCATACCATAAGCAATAACAGTTCCTTCATCTGTAATGGCAATATCAGAGGTCCCTGCACCAATATCAACTAGTGCGACATTTAATCTCCTCATTGATTGTGGGATGAGTACATTAATGGCGGCAATTGGCTCAAGGGTTAGTGCCTGCATTTCAAGGTCTGCCCGATGCAAAGCAGATATTAAGGATTCGACAACTACCTTAGGAAGGAAAGTCGAGATGATCTCAACACTGGCTTCATCCCCTTGCTGGTCGATTAGACTACCTATTTCTTGATTGTCTAAGAAGTAGTGGATTACGGAGTAGCCAACACAGTAGTAGTCATAGCTTTTTTCTGATTGATTTTTTTCGGCTAATGCATATTGAGCTTTTTGAACAGCGCTTAACTCTAAATGCAAAATATCTTCTTTTTGAATCAAGGGTTTTGAGGAAATCTGAATTTTTTCAGTAGAGCGTTCCGTTTTTAAGGCTCTTCCAGCAGCGGCAACGGCTGCATTTGTTAATTTACCATGCTTTTCCTCTAGTATTTCTTTGATTTCACGTATTACATTAGAGACAGCAATAACATCATGAATTTGCCCATCGACCATGGCTCTTTCTTTATGTTCACGAATTACAATATCAATCATTTTATATATAGAACCCGTTTTTTTAACAATAAGTCCGACGACAGAACGTGTCCCAATATCAAGTGCAAAAATTGTTGGATTTTTTTCCATTGTGTATTCACCCATGTTTACAAGAATCATAAAACGCTTTATTGCTTAAAAGCGTTTAAGTAATAAAAAATTTAGTGACAGATTGAATGATTTCGTTTATAATGAATTCTAATTACTTGAAATGTATCATATTTTCGGTTAAATTGCGACATTATAAAGCTTTATTCAACAGAACTGAATAAAGCTAAGCCTTCGGCGGATGTCACAGATTTTTCAAGGAAAGTTTTTGAGCAGTAAGAACAAAGACTAAAAACGCCACATCCTGTGGGCCTAAAAAATCTGGACACAAATATGCCAAGGCACATTTGATTTTATTTGAGAAAGGAAGAGTGAGATGAGTAAAGCAGTAGAATTAGATAACCTTCGCGACAGAGTGGAAGAAATTAATCTTGAAATTCTTAAATTGATTAGTGAACGCGGCAAATTGGTTCAAGAGATTGGAAAAGTAAAAGAAACACAAGGTGTAAATCGCTATGATCCTGTACGCGAGAGAACAATGTTAAATAATATTTTGGAACATAATGAAGGACCATTTGAAACATCTACCATTCAACATATCTTCAAAGAAATCTTTAAAGCAGGTCTTGAGATACAAGAAGATGATCATCGTAAAGCTCTCCTTGTTTCACGGAAGAAAAAGCCTGAGGACACAATTGTAGATGTGAAAGGTGTAAAAATTGGTAATGGTGCACAACAGTTCATCGTTGGTCCATGCGCTGTTGAAAGCTATGAGCAAACAGCTGCAGTTGCACAAGAAGCGAAAAAATATGGATTACGCTTACTTCGCGGTGGAGCCTTCAAACCAAGAACATCTCCTTATGACTTCCAAGGATTAGGACTTGAAGGTTTACAAATTTTAAAACGTGTTGCTGATGAGTTTGACATGGCTGTTATCAGTGAAATTGTCAACCCAGCGGACATTGAAGTTGCTTGTGATTACATTGATGTCATTCAAATTGGTGCACGAAACATGCAGAACTTTGAATTATTAAAAGCTGCTGGTTCAGTTAAAAAGCCTGTATTATTGAAACGTGGATTGGCTGCAACGCTTGATGAGTTCGTAAATGCTGCTGAATATATCATATCTCAAGGAAATGACCAAATCATTCTTTGCGAAAGAGGTATCCGTACTTACGAAAAAGCTACTCGTAATACATTAGATATTTCTGCGGTTCCAATCTTAAAACAAGAAACACACTTACCAGTATTTGTTGACGTAACACACTCAACTGGACGTCGTGATTTATTATTGCCATGTGCAAAAGCGGCTCTTGCAATTGGAGCAGATGGTGTCATGGCGGAGGTACATCCAGATCCTGCAGTTGCTTTATCAGATTCAGCACAGCAAATGGATTTTGATCAATTCGAAAAATGGATTACAGAACTAAAGGCATCTCAAGCGGTTCGTGTATAGTTTTCATTTAAACCTCCTACTACTATAGTGGGAGGTTTTTTGGTCTTTTTTTAACGAATTTGTTAAAAAGTGCACAAAGTAATTGCCCTAATAAACTAAGTAGCGTATGATAATTTACATAAAGTAAGCAAATATGACATTTGTTTGTATAAAAAAGTTCATACTACATATAAGTGAATGAACTTGAAATAAGGAGTGCTGTCAATGAATGTGACAATCTATGATGTAGCAAGGGAAGCCAATGTGTCAATGGCAACAGTATCACGAGTTGTAAATGGTAACCCAAACGTAAAACCAACTACACGAAAAAAAGTACAAGAGGCAATTGACCGTTTAGGCTATCGTCCAAATGCTGTGGCCCGTGGACTAGCAAGTAAAAAAACGACAACAGTCGGGGTTATCATTCCAGATATCTCAAATATTTTCTACTCAGAGCTGGCTCGTGGAATTGAAGATATTGCGACAATGTATAAATACAATATTATCCTTAGCAACTCGGACCAAAACAAGGATAAAGAATTTCATCTTTTAAATACAATGCTTGGTAAGCAGGTTGACGGTATTGTCTTTATGAGCGGAAATATTACTGAGGAACATGTAGCGGAATTTGAAAAATCTCCTGTACCAATCGTATTAGCAGCCTCAGCGGAAAGCTCAAACTCAGTCCCAGCCGTTACCATTGATGTCGAACAGGCATCTTATGATGCGGTTATGG
Source organism: Bacillus sp. JJ1566 (assembly GCF_036962685.1). NCBI lineage: Bacteria > Bacillati > Bacillota > Bacilli > Caryophanales > Bacillaceae > Bacillus > Bacillus sp. JJ1566. The sequence continues at coordinate 27,574 of NZ_JBALOP010000063.1, forward strand.
AATTAACAAAAAGAGGCCATCAAAAAATTGCCTTTATTAGTGGGCTATTAACTGAACCGATCAATGATGAAAAGAAATTAGCTGGTTATAAACGTGCAATCGAGGATGCCGGACTTTCTTTCAAGGAAGAATTTGTAATCGAAGGTGATTATACTTACGATTCAGGTATTGAAGGCTTCGAGAAAATACATGAATTAGCTGATAAACCTACAGCTGTATTTGTTGGCTCAGATGAAATGGCATTAGGTGTTATCCATAGTGCGCAAGATTTAGGCTATTCGATTCCGGATGATATAGAAGTGATTGGCTTTGATAATACACGTTTAGCTCTGATGGTGCGTCCACAGCTAACATCAGTTGTTCAACCAATGTATGACATTGGTGCAGTGGCAATGAGATTATTAACGAAGTTGATGAATAAAGAAAATGTTGATGATCAAATTGTAGTATTACCACACCGAATTGAATTTAGAAAATCAACGAAATAATAAGACAAAAAAAGACACGGCAGATGTGCCGTGTCTTCTAATTTCGATGTCTAGCTCCAGGCGCCATCGGCCCTCTGGTCTAAGCCAATCGCTTCGGAAGGTAAAGTGCACCTTCTGTCAGCGATCGTCATATGCTGGTCGCCGATAAGCGGAAGCATTAAGCTTTTCTATTTATTGCGGATCGGATATAGAGCTTTTGTAACGGTCAGTGCATTTTTCTCCTCAATTTCTGATTTTCTTGGAATGGGTGGATAAATTGTAGGTTCATCATCCCAGAATGTAGGCAGGGATAATTTTGCCTGTGGCTGCCATTTATGGATCCAATCGATTGGAAGGGGGCCACTTATCTCCGATTTTTCAATCATTTCAAGCCAAATCAAAGACCATGCCCTTGGCACGACTCTCCAAATATCATAACCACCGCCACCAACTGCAATCCAGCGGCCATCACAATATTGATGAGCAAGCTTGTGGGCAAGCTTGGGAATTTCACGATAAATTTTCATCGTGGTCGACAAATGGGTTAACGGATCATAATAATGGGAATCCACGCCATTTTGTGTAAAAATCACATCTGGTTTGAAAAACTCGGTTACCTCTGTAAAAGCTGTGGTGTAGGCGTGTAACCATGATTCATCCTCAGTGAACGCATCTAACGGGACATTGAAAGAATAGCCATAGCCTTTGCCTGAGCCTCTTTCAGTCACGTTTCCTGTACCGGGAAATAGATATCTTCCTGTCTCATGAACGGAAAGAGTACATACATCAGGATCATCATAAAATGTCCATTGAACTCCATCCCCATGATGTGCATCTGTATCAACATAAAGTACTCTTACATTATATTTTTTTTGCATGTAGCGAATGGCAACAGAACTGTCATTGTACACACAGAATCCGGAGGCCTTCCCACGGAATCCATGATGTAGTCCACCACCAAGATTAAGAGCGTGTTTGGATTTGCCAGACATGACATGGTCAACCGCAGAAAGAGTAGCACCAACCAATAAGGCGCTTGCTTCGTGCATCCCTGGAAAAATAGGCGTATCCTCAGTGCCGATTCCATAGCTATGTCCTATTTCTTCGGAGAGTTTTCCTTCTCCAGCTAACTTAACCGCTTCGATAAACCTAGGATCATGGACAAGCTGCAATTCTTCATCTGTTGCAATTCTAGGTGGTATGATATCTGAGTCATCTAACAAGCCCAGACTTTTGAGTAAATCATATGTAAGCTTAACCCTCGTTTGGTTAAAAGGATGGTCATGGCTAAAGCGATATTTTAACAATTGATCGGAATAGACAAAAACTGATTCCTTCGTCATGATTAAAGCCCTGGGAGTGTTGGCCACATCAAAGTATAGCCTTCATTTTTCAGATTTGTAATGATGTTATTCGGATTCATTGTTTGGACGCGTAACACAAGTACTTTATAATTGGCATCCTTGTCAGGATACACAAGGACACTGTGAATATTAACATTATGATTTTTAATGATATTAACAACCTCTGCTAACGTACCTGCCCGATTTGGAACCTTAATTTCTAGCTGAGAGCCTGGTTGATTTGCACCAGTTAATTGTGCAAAGGTATGAAGTAAATCTGTTTCTGTAATAATTCCAACTAATTTTCCTTTAGATTCGATGGGAAGACAGCCAATACGATACTGGGAAAAGACAGCTGTGATTTCTTCAACAAAATCGAGAGGATGACCGGTTATCACGTCTTTTATCATTATCTCTTTAAGCGGTGTATCAAGGTTTTTTTCTTCGTTGGTAAAATCTAGGATGGAGGGCTTTGCATCACGAAGATCACGGTCGCTTATAAGCCCTATTATATGTTGATTAGTATCTACGATTGGAATATGACGAATTTTTTTTTCGTCCATCATTTTTATCGCAGTTGAAATGGAATCATTAGCTGATAAAGTTGTTACATTTTTTTTCATAATTTCTTCAACAATCATGTATATCCCCCTTACTGTTAATGAAGTTCAAAAGGAGGATGAAAAGGACCAAGAAGTTCGAGGCGGCGCTGCTTGGAGTACCGGAGCGTATGTATTAAATACGTGAGGAACGGAAAAGCAAGCCAACGAAGAAATTCGATGTGTCATTTTCATCGGACTTTTGAACATCCACTTAATACATGAATCGATTCATAAAGCGTAATCTGTCAAACCTTTCTACTGTATCTTGATTAACTCGTTTTCCAATTCGAGCCATTAAGCAATTGGCAGGATGTGAACTAATTTCAGGGTCATCTGTAGCAAACCATTCAAGTCCACCGGCACTCATCATTTTCTCCATTACCTTTCGATACTCCCAAACATTAAGTCCTGTACCTTTTAAGTCCCAGTGCCAATAATATTCAGTAGTTATGATCAGATAGTCCTCCATCCAATCGTCCATCATTGAAACGATCAATAGATTTTTTCCAACCCGACTACCGCGAAATTTTGGAATAACTTCAATTGCTCCTAATTCTATTAAATTTTCTATTTTTCCCTCAGACCAACGTTCAAGCGGATCTGGATAAAGATATGTAACATACCCAACAATGGTATTATGTTCTCTTGCAATAATAATTCTTCCTTCAGGTAGATCAGCAATTTCGATCAAAGCCTTATGTTGTTGGTTTGGAGTACGAAAAGCTACAAGGTCTTCGTGAAATTCGTAGCTTGCAAGGGTCTCACCAGTTATGGGTCCTTCTATAATTAGCGTACCACTAGGGGTTTTTAGTTCCTTAGCATTATACGTTTTCTTATGCTCCACAATGTCACCACCATTCCTAAAGTCATATTCATTATACAATCAATCTAGTAAAAGTGAAGCGTTTTCAGACTCTATTACAGTTATTATACAATTTTACAGAAAAATAATATATAAACAAAATTTTAAAAATTGAGAAAAGGTGAATTTTATTTTATAATAGAATAGTAAATAACTTACATAAAGGGGAAATGTACAGTGAAAGTGGAAGCGTTACCAGCAACTAAGGGGAATTATAATTTAAAAGATTATGATGAAGCATATGCGAATTTTGATTGGGCGGAGGTAGAATCGAACTTTTCTTGGTCTGAAACAGGTAGAGTTAATATTGCCTATGAAGCTATTGACCGCCATGCTGAGGGTGTAAGGAAAAATAAGATTGCCCTTTATTATCGTGATTCTGCTCGTGATGAGAAGTATACATTTAAAGAAATGAAAGAATATACAAACCGTGCAGCTAACGTCTTAAAACAAGCTGCCGATGTTGAAAAAGGTGACCGCGTATTTGTGTTTATGCCCCGCTCTCCTGAATTGTATTTTGCAGTATTAGGGGCGATTAAATTAGGAGCAATCGTTGGTCCGCTTTTTGAAGCATTCATGGAAGGTGCTGTACGTGATCGTTTAGATGATAGTGATGCAAAAGTGATCGTCACTACTCCAGATTTAGTAGACCGGGTTCCTTTTAATGAATTACCTGCATTAAAGCATATTGTTTTAGTAGGAGAAAATGTAACAGAGGATGGCCCTTTTATTGATTTTCTTGGTCGGTTAAAAACAGCAAGTAAAGAGCTAGAAATCGAATGGGTCGAGAGAACGGATGGCATGCTCTTACACTATACTTCAGGTTCCACAGGTAAGCCAAAGGGAGTCCTGCATGTTCATAATGCGATGATTCAGCAATACCAAACAGCAAAATGGATTCTTGATTTAAAGGAGGATGACATTTACTGGTGTACAGCTGACCCTGGGTGGGTAACAGGAACCTCATATGGCATTTTTGGTCCTTGGCTAAATGGAGCATCCAACGTAATCGTAGGAGGACGCTTTAGCCCGGAAAACTGGTACCAAACAATTGAGGATTACGGCATTACCGTTTGGTATAGTGCTCCAACCGCATTTAGAATGTTAATGGGCGCTGGGGACGAACTTGTAAAGCAATTTGATTTACGCTCGTTGCGCCATGTATTAAGTGTTGGGGAGCCGTTAAACCCTGAAGTTGTCCGTTGGGGAGTAAAGGTCTTCAATTTACGCATTCACGATAACTGGTGGATGACAGAAACAGGCGCCCAGTTGATTAGTAATTACCCTTGTATGGAAATTAAGCCAGGCTCTATGGGTAAACCATTCCCAGGAATAAACGCAGCCATTGTCGATGACCAAGGCAATGAATTACCTCCAAATCGTATGGGTAATTTGGCGATTAAAAAGGGTTGGCCGTCCATGATGTATCAAATTTGGAACAATCCAGCCAAATATGAATCGTATTTTATGCCAGGTGATTGGTATGTATCAGGGGACTCGGCATATATGGATGAAGACGGTTATTTCTGGTTCCAAGGTCGTGTGGATGATGTAATTATGACCTCTGGTGAGCGAGTTGGGCCTTTTGAAGTTGAAAGCAAGCTCGTGGAACATCCTGCAATCGCAGAAGCAGGTGTAATCGGAAAGCCAGATCCTGTACGAGGAGAAATTATTAAGGCATTCGTCGCATTAATTGATGGCTATGAAGCGACAGACGAATTAAAAGAAGAAATTAGGGATTTTGTGAAAAAAGGATTAGCTGCCCATGCAGCACCTCGTGAAATTGAGTTCAAGGACAAACTTCCAAAAACTCGTAGCGGTAAAATCATGAGACGTGTTCTTAAAGCATGGGAGCTTGATTTGCCAACTGGCGACCTATCAACAATGGAAAATTAAATCCAAAAAGAAAGAGGTGATCCAATTGATCACCTCTTTTTCTATCCTTTAATTTTCTCCGTTATCTTTGCCCTTACCATTGCCCTTACCATTTCCGTTATTGCCATTGTTACCATTATTTTCTCCCTCTGCTGGAGGAGTTGGTGGCGGAGCAATAACTTCTGGTTCTGGTTGATAATCGCCACTCTTAAGTAAAACTGAATTTGCAAGTGGTGTCTCTTTACCGGTGACATCAACGGCAGTGACATAATAAGCTCCAACGGCATTACCAACATTAAATTGTAAATCTTTCGTAGCAGGTATACTTCCAATCTTCTTGAAATCTGCTGTGAAATTAGCAGCGCCATAAATTCGATAACCAATCACATCATTGTGTTCATGTTTTGCCCATCTTAATATGCCAGAAGAAATCGATGCACCTTGTACTTGTGAAGGAACTGAGCCATTGTCTTGAAGTTCTTCTGTTTCTGTTACGACAAGATTGCTCCAACGGCTATTTTTAGGGAGTAACTGCGCAATTGCTTTAGAATCCTTCAAGTCGTGTTCCTCTAGAAATTCCTTCTTGATCATAATACCTTCTTGGACAAATTCCTGTGGAGCACTCGCTGGAACACGATATGCTTTCCCATCTACTTCAATGTACTTACCTTTAACAAGATTGTCATCAACCTTTGTTGGAACAAATTTCGCATTAAAAATGTCAGATTGAACGAGACCAGCTTCCCGACATAAATCAGATGGAAGTAAGCCTGAAATTCCACAGTAAGAACGTGATACGATTCCCCCAGGCATTTTAAAGTTTTCTTTTGGTTGAACAAGTTCAGGCTTTATATCATATACAGCGTTCATTTGTTGCGCCCAAAGAAGAATACTTCTTCTTGAATAGGATAGTCCCTTGTAGTTTGAAGGTATTGATTTTGGTGTATCATATCCCATCCATATTCCCATCGTTACATTTGGATTTGTTGCAACAAACCATACGTCTTGAACGAAGTTTGTTGTACCTGTTTTACCTGCCCAATCCGCATTAAACTTTAAATAACCATTTAGGGATGCAGCAGTACCGCCATTAATAACATCACGCATCATATCGATTGTTAAATACGCAGTCTGTGGAGAAAATACATCAACAGGATTCGTCTCATGCTGATACACGACGTCACCATCTTTTGTAACAATCTTTTCGATCATATAAGCATCTATAAACTTACCATCATTAGCAAATGTAGCAAACGCATTTGTATTCTCTTCAACAGAAACACCATATGTCATCCCGCCAATGGCTAGTGATGGTGCATGATAATCATTTTTATCTAAGGAAGTGAATCCCATTTTCTCTAAAAACGTAATTGGACGTTGATCAAAGGCTTTTAAATAAGTCTTGATCGCCGGTATATTCTTTGAGATTTGTAATGCGTGCCTTACGGACATTAAACCATCAAAGTCGTTTGGACCCCCAACGTTTTGAGGTGAGTACTTACCATAAGTAAATTTCACATCTGCAATGACACTTCCCGGTTGAGCTAATCCTAATTCCATAGCTGGTGCATAGGCCAAGAGTGGTTTCATAGTCGAACCATTTGGACGAGGACTAAAAGTATGGTTTGTTTGTTCACGTTCGAAATCACGTCCGCCCACGAAACTAATAATTTTTCCTGTCTTATTTTCAATTAGCACAGAACCCGTTTCTTCCGGTTCATAAACTTTTCCTTTTTCACCGGTTTCCTTATCAATAACCTTTGTTTCCGGTTGATCTGGACCAAAATATTGATAGTTTTTTACGACCTCTTGCATTGTGTCAAAAATTTCCTTGTCAATAGTGGTATGGACTTTATATCCATTTTGACGAAGGTTTCTATCAGCTATATAGTAGTAGTGACTTCGAAGATCCTTGTTTTCTTCAAGATCTTTTTCCTCGTACCCATCATCTTTAGCCAATTTTTTCATTAAAATATCAGTGGCGCGTTTTTCTACTTCAGCCGTTAACCAAGGATATTTTTCTGCAGGTTCTGATTTTGGTGGAACAAGGTTTCCACGAATATCATATGCGAGCGCTTCCTCATATTGCTGCTGGGTGATGAACCCGCCTGTAAGCATACGCTCCAAGACTGTTTTCATTCGGTTAAGACCAGGTTCTAAGTTTTCTTTTACCTTACCTCCTTGATTTGAGAAAGGAGTATATACATATGGGTTTTGAGGTAGACCGGAAATAAAAGCGGCTTGTGGCAGGTTTAAATCCTTTGCATCTACTCCAAAAATCCCTTGAGCGGCTGTTTGAACCCCGGCAATATTTCGACCTGATGAATTTCGTCCATAAGGAATAATGTTTAAATAAGCTTCTAGTATTTCATCTTTATCAAAAAACTTCTCAAGTCGTAATGCAATTAAGATTTCCTTTGCTTTCCGATCAAACGATACTTCATTTGATAAAATTTGGTTCTTAATCAATTGCTGTGTTAGTGTACTTCCCCCAGTTTGGATGGGTGAACCTGTTACATCCTGGACGATGGCACGTAAAATTGACTTTGGAACTACTCCATCATGCTTATAGAAGTACTGATCTTCGGTTGCAATAACAGCATCCTTGACATATTGAGAAATATCATTAAGCGACACTTCTTCACGGTGGAGGTCTGCTCGCAATTGGCCAAGATAGACTTCGTTTGCAAAGTACACCTCTGTATTTTCTTCGTAATTATAGATATCTTTCTGTAGAGCATCATAGCTTCGAACAGGTTCGTCCTTTACTAGAGATGCAAAGTATCCAGCACCTGCTCCTCCGGCAAACCCGAGACCAAGAAGACCGATTATAAAGAAGAGTAAAAATAAATTCCATACAACGCCGTATGTAACTCTTATACCTTTACGGGTCTTTTTACCACCTATAGTTCTAACTACTTTATTTGATGTGACTCTCTGCCAAAAAGAGTTCATTTTTTCAAATTTCTGTGATTTATTGAAATTCATAATCATCCCCCTAAAAATCCAAGTTTATTATAGCATATACAATAGTAACTTTAGTATTTTTTTATGAATTTCCAGTTTTTAATTTGACAATATTAGACGGAATGTGATAGAAAAACCTTATTATATGGTGAAAAGGAGATTCGAAATTTAATGAATGTTATTCAGGATTTGACCTATAGGGGCCTTATCAATCAAATAACGGATGAAGAAGGCTTACAGAATATATTAGCCAATGAAAAGATTAAATTGTATTGTGGATTTGATCCAACCGCAGATAGCTTACATATTGGCCATTTAGTAGGAATTTTAACATTGAGACGATTCCAATTGGCTGGACATCAGCCGATTGCTTTAGTTGGTGGCGCTACTGGTCTAATTGGTGATCCAAGTGGTAAAAAAGCGGAAAGAACGTTAAATCCGAAAGAGGTTGTTGTACAATATAGTAATAGCATCAAGGAGCAGCTTTCTCGCTTTTTAGATTTCGAAGCAGAAGGAAATCCTGCCGAAATTGCGAATAACTATGATTGGATCGGAAGCTTAGACTTAATCACTTTCTTGCGTGATATCGGAAAGAGTTTTGGACTAAATTATATGCTTGCAAAAGACTCAGTCCAGTCTCGTTTAGATGCCGGTATATCGTTTACTGAGTTTAGTTATATGATTTTACAATCCTACGACTTTCTAAAGCTGTATGAAAATGAAGGTTGCCGACTTCAAATCGGTGGAAGTGACCAATGGGGAAATATCACAGCTGGACTAGAATTAATCCGTAAGACAGTAGAGGATGCAAAAGCTTATGGTCTAACCATTCCACTTGTAACGAAGTCTGACGGAACTAAGTTTGGTAAAACAGAAGGTGGAACAATTTGGTTAGATAAAGAAAAAACGTCACCATATGAGTTTTATCAATTCTGGGTCAATACGGATGACCGTGATGTTGTTCGTTATTTAAAATATTTTACATTCCTTTCAAAAGAGGAAATTGAAAACCTTGAAACGGAAATCCAAAATGCACCAGAAAAGCGCTTAGCACAAATGACTTTGGCAGAAGAGGTAACAAAATTAGTTCATGGAGAGGCTGCACTTGAGCAAGCGGTGAAGATTTCTTCAGCATTGTTCAGTGGATCAATAAGTGAATTAAGTGCCGAGGAAATTAAGCAAGGCTTTAAGGATGTCCCTTCTTATGAATTTGACGGAGAAGCAGAGGTTAGCTTAGTTGATTTGTTAGTCATGAGTAAAATATCACCATCGAAGCGTCAGGCGCGTGAGGATATTGGAAATGGAGCCATTTATGTAAATGGTGAGAGAATCCAAGAAGTAGATGCGGTACTTTCGGGGCAACATCGAATCGAAGGACAATTCACTGTAATCCGTAGAGGTAAGAAAAAGTATTTCTTAATCAAATACTAGAAAACTAAGGTGTTCCTATTCGGAGCACCTTAATTTGTTTTTGAAATAAAAAGAGGAAAGGGATGTCCCTTTCCTCTTTAAGAAGATTAACGTGAGTAGAACTCAACGATGAATGCTTCGTTAATTTCAGCTGGTAATTCAGAACGCTCAGGTAAACGAGTGAAAGTTCCTTCTAATTTCTCAGCATCAAAAGTTAAATATTCTGGTACAAAAGTAGTACCTTCGATTGCTTCTTTGATTGTTACAAGGTTACGTGATTTTTCACGAACTGCAATAGTTTGACCAGGTTTTACACGGTAAGATGGAATATCAACACGTTTTCCATCGACAAGAATATGACCATGGTTAACTAATTGACGAGCTGCACGACGAGTACGTGCAAGACCAAGACGGTAAGCTAGGTTATCTAAACGTGATTCAAGAAGAATCATGAAGTTTTCACCAAGAACGCCTTGCATTTTGCTTGCATTGACGAATGTATTGTAGAATTGACGCTCATTCATTCCGTACATATGACGAAGCTTTTGCTTTTCTTGTAATTGTAAACCATATTCAGAAAGCTTCTTGCGTTGGTTTGGACCATGTTGTCCAGGAGCGTAAGGACGCTTTTCTAATTCTTTACCAGTACCACTTAATGAGATTCCAAGACGACGGGATAATTTCCAGCTTGGACCAGTATAACGAGCCATGAATGACTCCTCCTTCAATGTTTTTATTTTGTTGTAAAATAAAAACAGATGTGCTAGATGTTCTCGAATATTTTGTTTTCATGTACCTTCGCCCTAGCAGCCAAGGGTTACGTGATACACCATCTATGGACCAAAACCCATCAGAGGAACAAAATAGAACAAAAACCTACTCACATTTGCTGCGATATTTTACACAACGATCATTATATGATTTTTAGAAAAGGAAGTCAAGTTTTCATGAAAATATACATAAGTCGGCAATAATCACTTTATTTTTTGCTAAAATTCAATTTTTAACAAGATTATTGTAATAAATTTGTATTTTTTAAGATATAATGAAACATTTTTCGTACTTTATCGATTATAATGGATGTATAAAGTACTAATATCAGATGGGTGATTAATTGTGAAGTTTCCAAATGAAGAATTAAGATATGAGCAGCTATTTAGAGTAACCTCGAAGTTTCATTCAACGATGGATATTGATGCTGTGCTTGAAGAGGTTATAAATACATTAAAAGATGTATACCCATCATTTACATATACCTTATTTCTTGCACATGATAACACGAGGCATAAAGTTATTCCAATTAAAGATATAAAAGAATATGAACATGGAGAAAATTTGCCCGTTATGCAAGCGTTTGTAACGGGAAACTTGCAGTTTGAAAATTTGGTTGCTGATAAAATGTCCATTATTAATGCCCCGCTAAAAGGACGCCAAGGAGTGTATGGAGTACTTCAAATCAATGCTCATGATGTGTTAGAATTTCCTAAATCAGAAATTCAGTTTATTGAATTATTGGCAAACACAGCTGGACATGCATTCGAAAATGCACAGCTATACCAACAATCAAAACAATTAATTGCAGATCTTCAATTAATTAACGAAACTTCACATAAATTAAATTCGAATTTGCGATTAACAGATACATTGACATTCATGTCATCCCAAATCAAAAATTCTTTTGGTGCCAATGAGGTAGGTTTCTTTTTACAATCGAATGAGCAAATAGAGGTACTTCCTGGAAGTACTGCTTTTTTTGAAGAAGGGTACGGGGAGTCCTATGTTTTATATAGCCTTGATCGGATCTTAACAGAAAAAGAGCCTCTTTTCATTGGAGATTTACAGGCTGCCCCAGCCTTAAGTAGGTCCCCTTATCGTTCTATGATGTCCGTTCCAATGGTACAGCGGAATGAAATCTTGGGGGTTGCAATTGTCTTACATGAAAAACCATATTACTTTTCTTTCGATAAATTTAAGCTACTCCAATCATTAATTCACCATTCATCCTTAGCTTTTACAAATTCAATTCTTCGAGAGGAACTTGAAAAGTTAGTGATTACTGATTATTTAACAAAGCTATATTCACGCAATCACTTAGAGGATTGTGTTCAGGAATCATTGGAATCAGACGCGTTTGGTACGTTTATATTAATTGATATTGATGATTTCAAAGGAATCAATGACACATACGGTCACCAAGTAGGGGATGAAGCGCTCGTTCAAATTGCCAATCTCATTAAGGAAAACATTCGCGATAATGATATTGGTGCAAGATGGGGCGGGGAAGAATTGGCAATTTACTTGCCTAGAGTAGGTTTATCTTCAGGGATTGCCGTTGCCGAGCGACTTGGAAAAAGGGTCGAGCAGCAATCAAATCCAAAAGTAACGATTTCATGTGGTGTGGCAACGTGGTCCAAGGAAAGCAAAGAAACTTTCCAAAGACTTTTCCACCGCGCAGATAATGCCTTATATGTAGCCAAACAATCAGGGAAAAATAAAGTTATTGCAAGTGAGAATAAAGTGATCGAGGGACATTCTTAGTAGGATGTCTCTCTTTTGTTCGTTCATTGGAGAACGAATCTGTCCAAATAGCACTGTAAAAAAACCTAGTAAACCCCTACGAAATAAGAAAACGCTTTCAAAACAAGCATACTTGTCATATGCTAATTATATAATTAGAAGTTTTAAGGGGGATAAGGGAGCATGTGCAATGAAGGTAAAGGTTTTGATACACTAGCGATTCACGGTGGTGGTACGAATTCGCCGAATGGGAGCTTAACACCACCACTTTACCAGACGTCAACCTTCACTTTTGAAACAGCAGAACAAGGAGAAGCACGTTTTGCTGGTAATGAGGAAGGGTATATATATTCACGTTTGGGCAATCCGACGGTAAAGCTTTTAGAAGAAAGGATTTCCATACTGGAAGGTGGGGAGGCTGGACTTTCATTTGGTTCAGGAATGGCTGCAGTATCCGCTGTGTTACTTGTCTTAACAAAATCGGGTGATCATATCCTTTGTTCACAAGGACTATATGGATGTACTTTTGGGCTTCTTCAAATGATGAAGGAGAAGTACAATATCGAACATGATTTAAGTGATATGGACGAAGAAGAAGAGATTCTTTCAAAAATAACTCCGACTACAAAATTAATCTACATCGAGACTCCAATTAATCCAACCATGAAACTCATTGACTTACAAAAAGTTGTTAAAATTGCTAAACAGCAGCATATCCCAGTTGTCGTTGACAATACCTTCTGTTCACCATATTTGCAGCAACCAATAAAATTAGGATGCGATATTGTCGTTCATAGTGCAACAAAGTATATCGGAGGTCATGGTGATGTTATCGCCGGACTTGTTGTCGGAAAAAAGGAATTTATTCATCAAGTCGCAATGACAACGAAAAAGGATATAGGTGGGATTATGTCCCCATTCGATGCCTGGCTTTTACTTCGCGGGTTAAAAACACTTCCAGTAAGGATGGATCGTCATTGTGACAATACGGAGAAAATTGCCACTTTATTAAAAGAGCATGAAAATGTAGAGCAAATTTTTTATCCGGGAGATACAGACAGTTCTAACTACGAGATTATGAAAAAACAAATGCGTAAGCCTGGCGGATTAATTTCCTTTACAATCAAAGGCTCAAAAAAGGATGCGCAAAATATATTAAATCGGCTGAAATTAATTAAAATTGCAGTGAGTCTTGGTGATACAGAAACCCTTATCCAGCATCCAGCAACCATGACACACGCAGTTGTTCCGGAAGAAGCAAGATTGAGGATGGGAATAACCGATGATTTAATTCGACTATCAGTTGGATTAGAAGCATGGGAGGATATTTGGGAAGATTTAAATCAAGCATTAAACGGATAATCAAAAGGCCAGTGGGAAATGTCCACTGGCAAATTTTTTATATATGATTTTCTAAAACTTTCACAAATTCTTCTAGGCATTGTTGGTCGACTTCATCAAAGCGTTCTTTGATTGGACTGTCGATGTCTAACACACCAAATACTTCACCATTCTTCATAATTGGAACAACAATTTCTGATTGGGAAGCACTGTCACATGCAATATGTCCTGGGAAAAGATGAACGTCTGCAACTCTTTCAGTCTTTTGGTTTTGTGCTGAAGTGCCACAAACTCCGCGTCCCATCGGAATTCGTACACATGCAGGCAAGCCGTTGAAAGGTCCAAGGACAAGTTCATTGCCTTTCTTAATATAAAAACCGACCCAATTAATATTATCTAAAAACTGGTTAAGCAATGCAGAGGCATTTGCTAAGTTTGCGATTTGGTCTTCTTCACCTTCTAGTAAAGCTTGGAGTTGTTTTGTTAAAAGCTGATAGTTTTCTGCCTTATTGCCTTTATAATGTTCGACATGAAACATGATTGTTCCCCTCCATTTGAGTTATTCCAACATAAATTATACTAAATAATAGCTTATCGTGCGTGACTTGTCGATAAAATCTTAAAGGAATCTGCCTATCCTTAGCGAAATTTATACAGTATTAAGGGTAAGGTGGGTTGGTTATGAAAAGTAAAAACATGAAACAAAAAATTATAGATTCATCTGTTTTTTTATTTAATACAAAGGGCTTTGATGGTACAACAGTTCGTGAAATTGCGAAAAAAGCGAATTGTAATGTTGCCAATATCTCTTATTATTTTGGGAATAAAGAAGGTTTACTTGAGTATCTTGTTTCCACGTACTTAGAGGGATATTTGACACTTGTCGAGCATGCCTACATTGAATTGGATAATCGAACTGCCAGAGAATGTTTATTACTAGCGATCAGAGGCATTATGGAATACCAAAAGGAAAATCGACAGTTATCACGATTTGTCCAAAGGGAGATTACCTTTGATACCACATTGATTCGTGAAATCATGACCACCTATATGGCGAAGGAAAAATACTATTTTCAAACCATTTTTGAAACTGGGATGAAACAACAGGAATTTGCCCTTATTCCAATACCTTATGCCATTATGCAATTAAAGGGTATGCTATCGATGCCATATTTACATCCTCAATATATGGCAGAGGTTCTACATTTAATGCCTTATGAACTGTATGTTAGTGAACAATATTGCCATGAAATTGAGAAATGGGTCAACACGACTATCTGTAGACAACCACAAGCCGTGAAAAATAAAGTAACGCCAATGCCTGTTAATATGTAGTCGGCGAAACTAGAACCGCTTCTTTATATAAATCATCAAACCCTTGATTGAGATCCTTCCTGCTGTGGGCATCGGAACCATAGACAAGAGGGATTTTTCGTTTTATGGCCTCTTTAATGATTTGTTCAGGAGGATATACCTCCCGGCAAAGAGGCTTATTCATACCAGCCCCATTGTAGTCCAATGAAAGCCCTTGTTCAGCAATCCTGTCTAATATCTTGTTTATTTTCTCGTTGAAGCTTTTAGGTGTAGGAAATTTTTTTTGAAACTTATGCACAAGCGTCATATGACCAATTCTTTTTGGTTTAAACTGTCCAAGATCAGTTGTGATTGAACGTAGTAATGTATCATAATATGCTTCATATACGGCCTCTACTGATGAATAATCTTGTATCATAGTTGCGAACGTATCAGGACTATAATCGAGACAATAGTACTGATCCCTTTTTCTAAGGAAATGAACAGATAGAATACTATCATTCAAATATCGACCATACTCGGTTAAAAAGTCTTTTGTATCTTCTTCATACCCCTCAATATAGTCTACCTCCAAACCGATATTAATTTTAATGTCGGATGCAAACTTATTTTGAAGCTCTAATAAAGTCGTAAAATAGTGATCTAATTCATTTGCGTCCATTCCACTATCCTTATCGGGTGTCGGATCGATAAATCGTGCTGGAAGTGGAGCATGCTCTGTGAATGAAATTTCATCAAAACCTAATTGAAGAGCACGTGCAATATAATCCTCAAATGCATCCTTCGTACCGTGTGGACAGAAGGGCGTGTGGACATGGCCATCTGCTTTCATCGACAAATCCCTCATTTTCTATAAAATTTGTAAAAAATTTTAAAAGTTTTAGTCAAAAATTGTCGTTTACATGGTATCATAAATACATTATAAAAACATTTAATTCAATTTATATATAAATAATACATAAATGTTTAGAACGAGATTGATTGGGAGCAAGGAGGCCAAATTATGGAAATCATAATCGGCATAATCGTAGTAGTAGGTATAGTTGCCATTTTTGGTTTTTATTCGAGAAAAAAGATATATAAAGAAGTTGATAGGCTAGAAGCCTGGAAGATAGATATGATGAACCGGCCAGTTACCGATGAAATAGCAAAGGTAAAAGATCTGAACATGACAGGTCAAACTGAGGAATTATTTGAACGCTGGCGAAAACAGTGGGATGAGATTGTCACTGGTGCACTTCCCGATGTCGAGGAATTATTATTTGATGCTGAAGATTTAGCAGATAAATATCGTTTTGGAAAAGCGAAACGAGTACTCGCTCAAATTGATGCCATTTTGAATGATGCCGAAAGCAATATTGCGGTCATCTTAGATGAACTTAAAGATTTAGTAGGCAGTGAAGAAAAAAATCGTGTAGAAGTGGATGAATTAAATCAATTATATCGTGAGTTGAAAAAGAATTTACTTGCACACCGACATACTTTTGGTCATGCAGAAAAACAGCTTGAAACGAAGCTAGAAGGTATTTATGGGAAATTTAAGGAATTTGAAGAAGCTACCACTAATGGTAATTATTTTGAAGCAAGAGAAATCGTACTTATCATAAAGGATGTTCTTGCCGTAACGAAGCAACAGATGGACGAAATCCCTCATTTGCTACATGAATGTCAGAGCGTGATTCCGAACCAATTAAATGAAGTTTCAGAAGGATACAGCCAAATGGAACAGGAAGGCTATTCTCTTGAACATCATCAAATTGAAAAAGAAATTGAAAGAATGAAAAAACAATTAACTACGTATATTACTTTGGTTGAAGAACTTAAGCTTGAAGATGTAAAAAAAGGGTTGGATGAAACTCGAGAATCACTCGATACAATCTATGATTTACTTGAAGCGGAAGTAAAGGCGAATCAGTTTGTTAAAAACGAGGTTGAAAAAATAGAACAGGATCTTGAAGATTTAATTGAAGGCAGTAAGAGTACAGAGGAAGAAACATCATTTGTGCAGCAAAGCTATCATGTAAATGACCATGATCTTGACCGACATCGTAATATCGTGAAACAAATCAAGCAACTAGTAAAACAATATGTTACGATCCAAGCGAAGCTTGAGGAAGACCAAATTGCCTATTCTTTAATTCGAACTGAACTTGAAGAAGTTTATGGTAAGATTCAAGATGTAAAGGAAGAGCATTTACAATACTCAGAAATGCTAAAAACCCTTCGCAAGGATGAACTCCATGCAAGAGAACAAATTTTAGAAATGAAGAAACAGCTTGCTGATGCAAAACGCCTTATTTCAAAAAGTAATATCCCAGGGCTGCCGGTTAAATATTCTGAGCTTATGTCCGAAGCGAAATTATCTCTAACGCAAGTTATGTCAACACTTGAGGAAAAACCACTAAACATGAATACAGTAAATCAAGCCTTACAAAATGCACTTGATTTAATTTCACAAACACATAAAAACACTGAAGAAATGATAGAGCAAGTATATCTTGCAGAAAAAGTCATTCAATATGGAAATCGATATCGTAGCCGAAATCCAAAAATAGCGGTAAGTTTACTTGAAGCTGAAAGCTCCTTTAGGAATTTTGAATACGCACTTGCACTAGAGCAAGCAGCAACTGCAATTGAGGACATGGACCCGGGAGCACTAAAGAAGATTGAAGTATTGCTTGAAGACGATAGTGAATAAACAAAGGACCTCAAATTATTGGGGTCCTTACCTTTTTTATTTAGATGAATTTATGGTATGATTTTGATTGCAAATAATGCTTAGTAGGGGAAATTAGATGATTTATTTAGATAATAGTGCAACAACGAAACCATTTGATGATGTAATTGATTCGTATATTAAAGTGGCAGCTAATTATTTTGGTAATCCCTCATCCTTGCATGGAATTGGCGGACAAGCCGAAAAGCTTTTAAGTCAGTCACGTTCACAAATTGCCTCACTTTTACATGTAAAACCGCAGGAGATTATTTTTACATCCGGAGGTTCAGAGGGGAATAATTTTGCAATTAAGGGGATTGCTTTACAATATCAAAATCGAGGCAAACATATTGTTACAACATCAATTGAGCATCCTTCTATAAGTGAAGCCTGCAAACAATTAACTGACCTTGGATTTGAAATAACCTATCTTCCAGTTGATGAGAATGGTGTCGTATCGATTGAAGATTTAAAAGATGCACTCCGTGAAGATACGATTTTAGTTTCGATTATTCATGTGAATAATGAAGTTGGCTCAATCCAACCCATTGAAGATATCGGCAAGCTTTTAGAAAAGTATCCGAAGATTATTTATCATGTTGACCATGTCCAAGGAATCGGTAAAACGTATCTAGATTTTAATAAGGCGAAACTTGATTTATGTACGATTTCAGGGCATAAGTTTAATGGACTTAAAGGAACTGGAGTGCTTTTCGTCCGCCAAGGAATGCGAATTAAATCCTTAATCGCTGGTGGGGACCAAGAAATGCAAAATAGGGCGGGTACAGAAAATGTAGCCGGATTTGTTGCCCTTGCAAAAGCATTAAGGTTGACGATAGAGAAAAGGGATGAAAATATCAAACATCTAACAAATCTTAAAAAAGCGATTATCGAAAAATTAATGGAAATGAATGGAGTCAAGATTCACACACCTGTTGAATGTAGCGCTCCACATATTATTAATTTTTCAATCGATGGGTTAAAGCCCGAGGTATTTGTCCATTTATTGGAGGAAAAAGAAATTTATGTTTCAACTACTTCCGCCTGTTCATCGAAAAAAAATGAACCGAGCAAAACGTTGCTTGCAATGGGAGTGCCTGAAGTTCAAGCGAATAGCTCGATTCGAATTAGCCTATCCCACCAAAATCAATTAGATGAAGTTCCAATTTTATGTAGTGCTATTGAAAAGTCAATCCAGAAATTACAAAATGTTATGGGGGAAAGAAATGGAATATGATCACATTATAATACGATTTGGCGAAATCACAACAAAAGGCCGAAATCGTAATTTGTTCATTAATAAGCTTTTAAATCAGATAGTAAAAAAGCTTTCAAAATACAGCGGGCTCAAGTTTGAAAAAACAAGAGACAGAATTTATATCAAGCTTAACGGAGAACCCCATGAGGATATTGTCGAAGTTCTCAAAAATATCATTGGGATTCAGTCCTTTAGTTTAGCTTTAAAGGTTGTAAGTGAAATTGACCATATTAAACAAGGCGTTCTAGCAGCCTTCAAACAAATGGATCATGAAGGAAAGTCATTCAAAATATCAGCTAGACGATCTGACAAAAAATTTCCACTTGATTCGAATCAGTTAAATGATGAATTAGGGTCACATATTTTAAAGAATGTTAAGGGAATCTATGTAAATGTGCATACTCCTGATATCAATATGCGTGTTGAGGTTCGTAAGGAAGCAACGTACATTACCTTTAAGGATGAGGTAGGTTTAGGAGGACTTCCGGTCGGATCAAGCGGGAAAGCCATGCTTATGCTTTCAGGGGGCTTTGATAGTCCTGTTGCAGGCTATTTAGCAATGAAACGTGGATTAACGGTTGAAGCTGTGCATTTTCATAGCCCTCCATACACAAGTGAACGTGCACGCCAAAAGGTGATAGACCTTGCACAGCAGCTTACTGATTTTTCCGGAACAATTAAGCTGCATATCGTGCCATTTACTGAGATTCAGACAACGATACAAAGCCAAATTCCGGAAAACTATTCATTGATTTCAACAAGACGGATGATGCTTCGAATCACCGATGAGATTAGAAGAAGACGCAATGCGCTAGCGATTGTAACTGGAGAAAGCCTTGGACAAGTGGCCAGTCAGACGTTGGAAAGTATGCATGTCATTAACAATGTTACAAATACACCAATTATTCGACCACTTGTCACTGTAGATAAGTTTCATATTATTGATATCGCAAAGCAGATCAATACACATGATATTTCAATTCGACCATTTGAGGACTGCTGTACCATTTTCACACCTGCGTCCCCAAAAACTAGACCAAGACTTGAAAAAGTAACACATTATGAAAGTTACACCGATTTTGAAAGCTTAATCGAAACAGCAGTTAATGAAACCGAAGTCCTTACACTAGATGGCTCAAAAAAAGAAGAAATTGAGAACCTATTCTAAATAGAAAATCATTCTTTTGTTGTGAACATTTACCAGTGACTTAAATGAATTATGCTTGTGGGTTTTACACATTCTATACTCACAAGGAGGTGAAGTCACATGGCAAACAACAATAGCAATCAACTTCTAGTAGCTGGTGCTCAACAAGCTATCGATCAAATGAAATATGAAATCGCTTCTGAGTTTGGTGTAAACCTTGGTGCTGACACAACTTCTCGCGCTAACGGATCTGTTGGTGGAGAAATCACGAAGCGTTTAGTATCTTACGCTCAATCACATATGGGCGGAGGAAACTTCTAAAAAATAAAATATATGGCTACAAGGACGGGCTCATACCCGTCCTTTTTTTCGTTTTTTTATTAACTTGGAATCAGATATTATAACCTGGTCATAATAATTTCACAAAATCTCTTCCAAATTGATTATAATATTTTATATAATTAGACTATAAAAGCGGAGGAGGAATTATCGTGAAAAGAGAAGATTTAATTGCGCCTGCAAAGTATAACCTGGTTCAGGAAATTGAAAAATATGCAAATGATCCAAAAAAGGTTGCCTTAAAATGGGAAGATGAGCAGGGCTCTAAAAAGGAAATTACATACGTAGACCTCTTCAAAAATGTTAATCGAATTGGTAATACCTTAATTAACAATGGCCTTAAGAAAGGTGATAAAGTATTAGTCATCGTTCCTCGTCTAGTAGAAGCATATATGGTTTATTTAGGTGCATTAAAAGCCGGCTTAGTCGTCATCCCTAGCTCTGAAATGCTCCGTGCAAAAGAACTTCAATATCGAATCGTACATGGAGACGTTAAAGCGATTATTAGCTATCACCCATATTGCGATCAGTTTTTATCCATCGAAAATATCGAACACATTCATAAGTTTGCAGTTGGCGAAAAAGTGGACGGTTGGATTTCCTTAGAAGAGGAAATGAAAAAGCAATCTGACCAACTACCTGTAGTAAAAACAAGTAAGGATGACATGGCCTTTTTATCCTATACATCTGGGACAACAGGGAATCCAAAGGGTGTTGTTCATACGCATGCATGGGCATATGCACATCTAAAAACAGCAGCACCATACTGGCTAAGTATCAGTGAATCAGATACTGTTTGGGCTACCGCGGGTCCAGGCTGGCAAAAATGGATTTGGAGCCCATTCCTTTCTGTACTAGGAAGTGGTGCAACTGGATTTGTGTATTTCGGCAAATTTAATCCAAATAAATACTTGGAATTGCTAAGCTCATATAAAATAAATGTCTTATGTTGTACACCAACCGAATATCGTATCATGGCAAAGGTAGAAAATCTGTCTGATTACTCACTTCCAGATTTGCATAGTGCTGTTTCAGCGGGAGAGCCTTTAAATCGGGAAGTAATTGACACATTCAAAAGAGAATTTAACGTAGAAGTTCGTGATGGATATGGTCAGACCGAAAATACATTATTAGTAGGGGTTTTAAAAGGAATGGCAATTAAACCTGGATCAATGGGGAAACCAACACCAGGCAATCATGTTGAAATTGTCGACGAGTTCGGAAATCCTTGTGCGGTAGGTGAAGTAGGTGAGATTGGTGTCCACGTTGATACACCGGCTCTATTTAAGGAATATTACAAGGATCCTGAAAGAACAGCCATGCAATATCGAGGAGATTACTATATTACAGGTGACAAGGCGAAGAAGGACGAAGATGGCTATTTCTGGTTTGAAGGACGTTCGGACGATATTATTATAAGTTCAGGCTACACCATTGGGCCATTTGAGGTTGAAGATGCCCTTGTTAAGCATCCATCTGTAAAAGAGTGTGCGGTTGTAGCAAGCCCTGATGAGATTCGTGGAAATATCGTAAAAGCATTCGTCGTACTTCGTGAAGGTATAGCTTCCAATGAGGAACTTGTTAAAGAACTACAGGAACATGTAAAACAAATGACAGCACCTTATAAATACCCAAGAAAAATAGAATTTGTAAGTGATCTACCAAAGACAACTTCAGGAAAAATTAGAAGAATTGAGTTACGGCAGGCAGAAACAGCTAAGGCAAAAGCATAATAAGTAGAAAAAGCAGATAGTATTTTTACTACCTGCTTTTTCGTGTTAAAGTAATCTTAATTAACTTTTGAACAGTAGGTGTAATGATGGGGACTTTATGGACGGGTGGACAAATTTACACGATGAATCGGGAAAATGAGACTGTCGAAGCAGTCTTCGTAGAAAATGGTACCATTAAGGCTACAGGAATGAAGCGAGAGCTTGAAAAAAAATATTATAATAAAATCTCTAGGGTTGTTGATTTAAAAGGAAATACAATGTTTCCGGGGTTTATTGATAGTCATATGCATCTTATCGGTCACGGAGAAAAATTGATGAAACTAGATTTTTCAGAAATGACATCGTCTAACAGCATAAGTGAAGCGATTCAAGAATATGTAAAAGACAAGCCTGAAGGTGACTGGATTATAGGAGAAGGCTGGAATGAAAATCAGCTTCCTGACCGAAAAATTTTCCACCGAAATGAACTAGATGAACTCTCACCCGATAATCCGCTCATGTTAAAAAGAATTTGTCGACATGCTGTTGTTGCAAATACAAAGGCGCTTGAATTAGCCGGAATAACGGATGATACACCAAATCCTGAAGGTGGGGTTATTGTAAGGGATACAAATGGAGTTGCTACAGGGTATTTACTAGACCAAGCTCAGGAGCTTGTAAAAGCTGTAATTCCTGCGGTAACGGAAGATTATATTCAAAATGCACTTCGTTTATCCATTAGGGATTGCCATCGTGTAGGTCTTGTGGGCGGACATACAGAGGATTTGAATTATTATGGAGGTTTTTTACGTACCTATAAAGGATTTCAAAAGGTAATAAATGAAGATGAGCTTAAATTTCGCACAAATCTATTAATTCACCATGAAGCCGTTGATGACATGCATCGTTTAGGCTACCAATTTGGTGACAGAGAAGAATTCTTAGAATTTGGTGCGATGAAAATTTTTGCGGATGGCTCTCTTGGTGGGAGGACCGCATTGTTAAGTCATCCGTATAATGATTCACCGGACACGTTTGGTGTTGCAATCCACACGTTAGATGAACTTAAAAAACTTGTTCAAAAGGCTAGACGGTATAAGATGCCGGTTGCCGTGCATGCAATAGGTGACCTTGCCTTTGAATATGTGTTAGATGCGATTGAAGAATTTCCACCATTAAAAAATCAACGTGATCGTCTAATTCATGCTCAAATTTTACGGGAAGAGTTAATCGAACGAGCAAAACAATTACCAGTTATTCTCGATATTCAGCCTAGATTTGTCGTTTCAGATTTTCCATGGGTGGTTGAAAGAATTGGTGAAATGAACATGGAATATTGTTATGCATGGAAGACATTATTGGGTGCTGGCCTTCATTGTGCAGGAGGATCTGATGCTCCGATTGAACCGATTGATCCTCTTTTAGGAATTCATGCAGCAGTTACCAGAAAGAAACCATGGAAAGACGAGATTTATATGCTTGAACAAAGAATCTCTGTTTACGAGGCTGTACAGTTATTTACAACAGGAAGTGCCTATGCGATTGGAAAAGAGGATTGTATGGGGAAAATTATTCAAGGCTTTAAAGCGGATTTTACCATTCTTGATAAAGATCTTATTCATATCCAGGAAGATGAAATTCTAAGTACAAATGTTATGATGACAGTCGTTGCTGATACAGTAATGTATGAACGATAAAGTAAAAGACCAAGCAGCAGCTTGGTCTTAAAACGTATTACAAAAATGTTCGTTTAACCTTTTCCCAGAAAGAATTATCTTTTAATTTCACCGTTTTAATTCTTTTTTCACTTAACTGTATTTCAATTTGCTTTACATTTCGAATGCTGAGAGCTTCGTTGTCCATCCCAATCGTTGGGAAGTCGTTTCCATCCTCTACATCTCGCAATGTTAATTTTCGTGTACCACTTAAGATAAACGGAGAATCTAAAGTACGATATTGATTGGTATTTAATGACGCTAGTTCAGTGACTTGCATACAAGGAAGCAATGGATCTACAACTGCGCCTCTAACCGATTTATTATAAGCAGTACTTCCAGTTGGGGTCGATATGATCATGCCATCGCCACGGAATGTTTCAAAATGTAAATCATCAATATAGACGTCTAAAACCAAGGTTTTTATGATTGCTGAACGAATGGAGCATTCATTTAAACAATAAAATGATGGGTTATTATCTACTTTCACCTCAATGATTGGGTATCTGCGAACTTCAATTTTTTCGTTTAACATTGCTTCAACCATTTTGTCCGTTTCATCAGCATGGAAATCACAATAAAGGTTTAATGCACCAGTTGTTGAAATCCCAACATATAGACAGTCCTGGCGAAAATTTGTTTGACGAACCGCCTGTAGGAAAGCCCCGTCTCCCCCTATACTTACGATGATATTTGCTTTTTTAGAATCATCCACAATGGTAAATTGATGCTCTTTAGCTAACTGATTAAGTTTTTCAACATATTCAATTAGTTTATCTTCTTTTCTATAAAAGAAATAGAGATTCCGACGTTCCATATAAATACCCTCCTCTGATTTTAAAATGAATATAAATGGGTTATACAATTAAAGCTAGTATGAACCCTTACAATTAGTTTAACAATTAAATGAAACTATTTTGGATTTGAATCGTATTTATTTTTGAACAATTTTTGAATAGTATCCATCAATGTAGGAGGAAAAAAGAAATGAATGGGAAACGGTGGGCAGCATTAGGAATTGCTGCAGTCATATTTATATTTTCGATCTTTTTTAATTTCGCGACCAATTTAGCCTCGAAAAACTTCAGTAGTTTATCAGATGAATTTCTAGCGGCTTCAAATGAAGAATTTCTCGAAAATGTTGTAATCGAAGGAAAAGGTATGAATAAGATACTCGTGTTATCTGTTAATGGAGTGATTCAGGATACAGGTGAGGATGTGACTTCCTTCTTCCAAACAGCTGGCTATCAACATCAAGCATTCTTAAAAATGATTGAAAAGGCTGAAAAGGATAAAACGGTGAAGGGAATTATTCTTAAGGTTAATTCACCGGGAGGCGGAGTTGTCGAAAGTGCGGAAATACATAAAAAATTAACCGATTTTAAAGAAGCAACAAAAAAACCAATTTATGTGTCAATGGGAGCGATGGCAGCTTCAGGCGGTTACTATATTTCTGCTCCAGCAGACAAAATATTTGCTACACCTGACACGATGACTGGTTCACTAGGGGTGATTATGCAAGGGATAAATTATAGTGGCCTAGCGGAAAAATATGGCGTGAAATTTGAAACGATCAAAAGTGGTCCATATAAGGATATCATGTCCCCGAGTAGGGAAATGACTGAAGAAGAAAGAAACATTATGCAAACGATGGTCAATAATGCATATCAGGGATTTGTCGATGTGATTGCGGAGGGTCGTAATATGTCTGATGCGGATGTTCGCCGTATTGCTGATGGGCGAATCTATGATGGGAGACAAGCTAAGGATATTCATCTAATTGACGAATTAGGGTACTTTGAGGATACGGTTGAAGCCATGAAACAGGATTTCGATCTTGGAAATATCCGAGTTGTGGAGTATGAGGCTAACTTTGGATTTGGATCCCTTTTTTCAATGAGTGCGAAAAAATTATTTAGTGATGACATCGAAATGGCTACGGTAGTTCATCTTTTATCACAGCCAAATTCACCTAGAATGATGTACTTGTACGCAGAATAGGGGGGACTAACTTGAATTTAGATCTTACACATGAAGGGGTACAAGGAAGTAATCATGTTCACGATCATACAGCTCGACCAGTCGTTCAAGACATGCCACGCTATGCAGGCTTTTGGATGCGGTTTTGGGCATATTTATTAGACTTAGTTGTGATCGGGAGTTTAAATCGTATCTTGGTTTATCCAGTATTTAGGGCGCTAGACATTCCTTTATCTGAAAGTAATATGTTTGGCGCTGCATCGATTGCTACCGCTGTAGTGTTTTATTTGTATTTTGTGTTGATGACAAAGTTTTTTAACCAAACATTAGGGAAGATGGTGTTTGGAGTAAAGGTTGTATCTCTTGACGGGCGATCACTAACCTGGATGACAGTTTTATTTAGGGAGTTCATTGGTCGGTATATCTCTAAGCTCTTTTTCATCGGCTATATTATCGTTGCTTTTCTTCCAAAAAAACAAGGAATTCACGACCTTTTGTCAGAAACAACTGTTATACATGCTAAAAAATAAAGAGTGTCCATGGACACTCTTTTTTTTTGGATTCACTTTACCAAACTCTGCCTTTTCACGTATTTTTTACAATCTGGTAGGTGATAATGAAACATTGAAGGGATGTGAGTGTCGTGAAGTGGCTATTATTCATTTTATTATTTCTGGTCCTTTTTATCTTTTTATTTGTAATAACAAGGCTAACAATTTTTATAGAAGCAAATCACTCACAGGACGATGACCATATTAAGATCAGATTCAGCATTTGGTTTGGATTGATAAAATATACCATCAATGTGCCGATGGTTGCAATTGACAAGGAAACGCCTAGCATTGTGTTCAAAAAGGAAAAGAAAGCAAACATCGCTTCAGAGGGGAAAAAGAAAAAAGGGAAATTCTCTTTTCAAAATTTAATGGAGAATCTCCACGATACAAAATTAATCCTTAATCGAGTGATTGATTTGGTACCAATACTTAAACATTTTTTTAAGAAAATTTCAGTTTCAAAATTCGAATGGCATTCCCATATTGGGGTTGGAGATGCCGCTCATACAGGGATTATCACAGGACTTGGTTGGTCCATCAAAGGGACTATTATTGGAGTGATCAGCCATTATTTGAACCTAAAAACACATCCTGATTATTCTATTACTCCCTCATTCCAGGTGGCTGTATCCGAAACAAGGCTAAGATGCATGATTCATTTTCGAATCGGGTATGCTATAGTGGCAGGAATTAAAGCACTTAAAAGGTGGCGAGGGGGTTTGCCAAAATTTCAATCTCGGACCCTTTCAAAGCTTAATGATGCCGATTCGGATAAAAAATCAGTTTAGAAAAGTCAGGAGGAATGTATGATGTCTGATCATCCAATACAGGGTTTAATGAAAACCGCAATGGAAAATTTAAAACAAATGATAGATGTGAATACAATCATTGGGGACCCTGTTGAAACACCTGATGGGAGCGTAATTTTAACGGTCTCAAAAGTTGGCTTTGGATTTGCAGCAGGGGGTAGTGAGTTCAAGGGACAAGGTGAGGGTGGAAAAGATAACGGTGGTGGAGGTGGAGATCAACAGCAACAAGGCTCCAAACTACCATTCGGTGGAGGAAGTGGTGGAGGTGTATCAATTACACCAATCGCATTTTTAATTGTTAGTGCCAACGGAGTGAAGATGCTTCATCTGGATGAAAGCACTCATTTATTTGAAAAATTGCTGGAGCTTGCACCACAGGCTGTCGATAAAATCCAACAAATGTTAAAAAAGAATAATCAAGATCAACAAAATCAGCAAAAACAACCGGATTTCGATATATAGAAACGATAGAGTTAGCTGTCTAACAGTTGACTCTTTTTAATTTTAATCAGCCCGGGTTAAAACCCCGGTTGATTAAAATTAAAGCCTCCGGCGGAGACATGCGATTTTCAAAGGTAATTTTTCGAGTAGTAAGATCAAAGACTAAAAACGCCTCATCCTGTGGCAACGTCTTTATGACCCACTTCCTGTGGGCCTAAAATCTGGGCGCAAATACGCCAAGGCGCATTTGATACCCTTTTCCATTCGAATTTATTGCAATCCTATGGAATTAAAGATATCATTTACACTGTACATATAAATTAAAGGAGGATTTTGGAAAAATGGCAAATATCACATTTAAAAACAATCCAGTTACTTTATTGGGGAATGAAGTAAAGGTTGGAGATAAGGCTCCTGATTTTACTGTATTAGCAAATAATTTATCACCGGTAACACTTGCAGACTCAAAGGGATCTGTTCGCTTAATTAGTGTTGTTCCTTCACTTGATACAGGTGTATGTGATGCACAAACTCGTCGTTTTAATGAAGAGGCAGCTGGTTTAGGTAATGTAAAAATTTTAACAGTAAGTGTTGATTTGCCATTTGCACAAGCGCGTTGGTGTGGTGCAAACGGTATTGAAAATGTTCAAACTCTTTCCGACCATCGTGATCTTTCTTTCGGAGAAGCATATGGAGTAGCTATTCAAGAACTTCGCTTATTGGCTCGTGCCGTATTCGTTGTAGATAGCAACGACACTGTTACATATGTGGAATATGTTAGTGAAGCAACAAACCATCCAAACTATGAAGCAGCATTAGAAGCAGCAAAGGCTGCACAATAATGTAATCTCGGGGAGCCCCAATTAAATTGGGGTTCTTTTTTACTTTGTTGAACTACAATATAATTTCTTTTAAAATAAAGGGAAATTAACTTTATTCAACAGAAGTCCCCGCTACTCCAAGTGGGTACAAAAAGAGAACCAACTACCGTCCGGGCTCAAATTCCCACTGAATAAAGTTAAAGCCTCCGGCGGATGCCACGATTTTTCAAAGGAAACTTTTCGAGCAAGCTCGAAAAAAATCGGGCGCAAATACGCCAAGCCGCATTTGATTAAGTTCGAAAAAAGGAGTTATAACAATGGCACAAATATCTGCAGTTGAAAAACTATTTACCGTAATCGACAACACTGCAACAATACTTAGAGAAGAATTATCATGTACATACCTAGAAGCGGTGGCAGAAACAGGTGAGAACCTTTTCCAAAACACCATCCTACAAGAAGAATTAAGTGAACTGTCAAAAAAGCGCATCGAAAAAGAATACAGTCATATCAATCTAAATCAATGTTCTGTTGAAGAAATTCGTAAGGCCTACCAGCTTGCTGCATTAAAAGGGATGAAGGAAGCGACTCAGGCGAACCATGAAATGACACCAGACGCCGTTTCTATCTTTATGGGATATCTCGTCTCAAAATTTACTGAAGGCTGGAAAGGATTCAGCATTTTTGATCCAGCTGTTGGGACGGCAAATCTCTTGACAACTGTTCTTAATCAAAATCAATCGAAAGAAATTAAGGGGTTTGGGATTGATGTGGACGACCTTCTAGTTAAGGTGGCATATGTGAGTGCGAACCTCCAGCAGCATTCCATTCAATTTTATAACCAAGACAGCTTGCAGCCGCTATACATAGACCCTATGGATGTTGTTGTCTGTGATTTACCTGTCGGTTATTATCCAAATGACCTTGGTGCTGCAAGCTTTGAACTTCACGCCAAAGAAGGTCATTCCTATGCCCACCATCTTTTTATTGAACAAAGCCTTAACTATACAAAAGCAGGAGGCTATTTATTTTTCCTAGTGCCAAACCACTTATTTACAAGTGAGTATGCAAAGGAACTAAATGCATTTCTTAAGGAGCAATCTTTCATCCAAGGAATGATCCAGTTACCTCTATCCTTGTTTAAAAATGAAAATGCGGCAAAAAGCATTTTTATCATCCAGAAAAAAGGACCTGAAGTGAACGCGCCAAAGCAAGCCCTGCTGGCCAACCTGCCAAAGTTTTCAAATCAAACTGCTATGGCAGGAATTATCAAACAAATTGATGATTGGTTTAGGCAAGAAAAACATGGAGTAAAACAATAATTGATGTATGGGGAGATCCAATTCGGGTCTCTTTTTTTATCTACGTCTAGTTCCAGCGCCTAGCCCCTCGAGGTCACAAGTCATTCCGTCAAGAAGGTTAAAGAACAACCTTCTAGCCGGCCCGTCTTGTGCTTATCGGACTTGCACAGGACAAGGAAAGCTTCGGCAGCATAATCATCGCACGAAGAAAATGCATTGCATTTTCGAGGAAGTGCTGACATCGACGTATGCCACAGGACGTGGCTGCAGTTAGTCGATGTTACTCTTTTAAGGCGCTGGCACTTCGGGCTTTACAGCGCTTTCTATTATCTGAATATAGGAACTTTATGGCGAAAACGGTACCAAACCGGCATTCTCCTTGAAAAGTTTTTGTACCGATGTTTAAATGAAAATGGTATCAATGAAACTGTGTCGTTTTGCATAGAATAATGTAGAACGAAAATTACATATAATAGTGGTTTAAACAAAGGAGCGGACGATATGTCAAAAATTATTGCCATAAATGCAGGAAGCTCTTCACTAAAATTTCAACTATTTGAAATGCCGAGTGAGGAAGTTATTACTAAAGGAATCTTTGAAAGAATTGGACTTGAAAAAGGAAATTTTACAATTTCAGTTAATGACGAAAAGATAACAACAGAAACGGAACTTCCTGATCATGCTGTTGCTGTAAAAATATTACTAGATAAACTAACTGAATTAGGCATTATCAAATCCTTAGATGAAATCGATGGAATCGGGCATCGAGTTGTACACGGTGGAGAGTCATTTGCTGATTCAGTTGTCATTACTGATGAGGTTTTAGTAGAAATTGAGAGGCTATCCGAATTGGCACCATTGCATAATCCAGCCAATATTACGGGAATTAGAGCATTTCATGAAGTATTACCAAATGTTCCAGCAGTAGCCGTATTCGATACAGCCTTCCACCAAACTATGCCTGAGAAGTCATTTTTATATAGTCTACCTTATGATTATTATAAAAACTTTGGCATTAGAAAGTATGGGTTCCACGGAACATCCCATAAATATGTTTCACAACGTGCGGCAGAACTTTTAGGCAGACCTTTAGAAGAACTTCGCCTATTGTCATGTCATCTTGGAAATGGTGCTAGTATCGCTGCAATTGAAGGCGGAAAATCTATCGATACATCCATGGGCTTTACACCACTTGCTGGTGTAACTATGGGAACACGTTCAGGTAATATTGACCCTGCGTTAATTCCATTTATCATGGAGAAAACCGGGAAAACAGCTGATGAAGTGTTAGATGTACTGAACAAAGAAAGTGGAATGTTGGGTGTTTCTGGATTCTCAAGTGACTTGCGAGATCTTCAGGAGCAAGCAGATCAAGGAAACAGCCGTGCTAAATTAGCTCTTGAAGTTTTTGCAAGCAGAATTCATAAATATATTGGTTCATATGCGGCACGTATGCATGGTATCGATGCCATCATCTTCACTGCAGGAATTGGTGAAAACAGTGACACCATTCGTGCAAGAGTATTAACTGGTCTAGAGTTCATGGGCGTATATTGGGATCCAATTTTAAATAAGGTAAGAGGAAAGGAAGCATTCATTAGCTATCCACACTCACCGGTAAAGGTTATTATCATTCCTACAGACGAGGAAGTTATGATCGCTCGCGATGTAATGCGATTAACAAAATAAAGTGTAATGGACAAACTCTTAATGAGTTTGTCTTTTTTATTATCTTCATTTTCAATATGGTATAATACACGTAGTGAAAGTTGGAAACGGAGGATGAAAATGGGTTTTACAGAACGGGAACTACAGGTTTTAACCGAAATTGAAAAATGGTCAGACCAAATGCCTCATGAACAAACAGATTTTGAAATGACCTATGACAAATGGCTTGAAAACTCGTTAAGTCTTATTCCTGAGAATGTCCGGACCGAGTTTTTTTCAAAACTAGATAATTGGCTATTTCATTTACATGCGATCCTTCAAGGCTCCCAATTTCAAGTGGATGCACGAGAACGGTTAATTCGCTCGGCACGAATTTTTAACCAGGATATTGACGATATTTCTGATTTGAAAGAACTCAATATTGACGAACTTACATACTTAACTGAAAATCAGATAGCAAAGCATCGCCTTTATTCTTTGGCACATGGAGGCTTATCTGGTACTGGTGGACTTCTGCTGCTTGGAACGGATATACCTGCAATTACAATCCTAAATCTTCGTATTGTCCAATTGATTGCGATGACGTATGGATATGAAGTAAATACACCGTATGAAATGATGACTTCTTTAAAGGTATTTCATGCTGCTACATTGCCTAAACGTATGAGATATCAGGGATGGGATGCTCTTATCAGTGATGCGGACGTGGCTAATCAGAACCAATACTTTTACAATGGATCTGAGGAATTAACTGATGAAACTTGGCTTGAGCTACCATTGAAGCATATTGTAAAAGCAGTCGCAATCTCAGTCCTACGTAAGCGTATGATTCAAGGGATACCTCTAATCAGTATGGCGATTGGTGCTGGTATGAATTATCAACTAACAAGACAGGTCAGTGATTTTGCCCATAATTATTACCGTTTTCGTTTTTTGAAGGAAAAGGAGTCATAAGATATGAGTGTCCAGGAACATAAGCAAGCTACACCAAACTCTATCACATGCAAAGTCATTACCATAAGTGATACACGAACAAAAGAAACGGATAAAAGTGGTCAACTTATGATTTCACTTCTTGAAGAGAGTGGCTTTAAGGTCTTAGACTATAGAATCGTGAAGGACGAAGAAGCTTATATTGAAGAAGCCATACGTGAAGGCTGTGAACGTGAAGAAATTGATGTTGTCCTTACAAATGGCGGAACTGGTATTGCGAAACGTGATATTACGATAGAAACGGTTTCGAAATTATTAGATAAAGAAATAGTGGGTTTTGGGGAATTGTTTCGAATGTTGAGCTATTCAGAGGATATCGGCTCAGCAGCCATTCTTTCAAGAGCAATAGCGGGTGTTAGTAACGATACAGCGGTTTTTTCAACACCAGGCTCATCTGGCGCCGTAAAGCTTGCTATGAAAAAATTAATCTTACCAGAACTAGGTCATGTTGTCAGTGAAATAAAAAAGGATATTAAAAGGGTCTAATCATTTTTAAGATTAGCCCCTTTTTTATTGATGTATTTTCTTTGAAATTCCTTGGTTCATCCGGTACCAAATCCATAAATCATTAATGATGGAGGCACATTCTGAGATTTCGTTGTTTAATTCACAGGAACGCTCGAAATTAAGCTCATTACCGAGATGATCTTGTTTTTCATTAATCACAGTTTCAATTTCTGCAATTCGATCTGGAATATGTCCCCGAATTTCTTCCCATTGAAGCAAAATATACTGTTGTGTCTCCTCTTTATACTCCTCCCACTCCTTTTCTAAATAAGGAAGAAGGATTCCAAGTCGTTCATCAAAATGAAAATAATCACTCATTACTACCACTCCCAGTAGGTCTTGCTCCCATTCTACAATACTCTTAATTTATTATCTATGAAAAATTTTTAAAATTTTTCTGCAGTTTCCTATTGAAAAAAGTAGAAAGAGTTGCTAAAGTTATACATTATAAATGTATAAATATAAAAAGATATGAATTATTATTCGAAAGGAAGATACAAATGAGCAAAAAGAAAGTTGTTTTAGCATATTCAGGTGGTCTTGATACAAGTGTTGCCGTTAAATGGTTACAGGAGCAAGGATATGAAGTCGTAGCCTGCTGTTTAGATGTAGGTGAAGGAAAAGACCTAGATTTTATTAAAGAAAAAGCAATTACAGTAGGTGCTGTATCTTCATACGTCATTGACGCAAAGGATGAGTTTGCAAATGAATTTGCGCTTGCCGCATTACAAGCACATACTCTTTACGAAGGAAAATATCCGTTAGTATCTGCATTATCTCGTCCGCTAATCGCGAAAAAGCTAGTTGAAGTGGCTGAGCAAGAAAATGCAGTCGCGGTTGCACACGGCTGTACTGGAAAAGGAAATGACCAGGTCCGCTTTGAAGTTTCAATTAAAGCATTAAATCCAGATCTAGAAGTTTTAGCACCAGTTCGTGAATGGAGATGGTCACGTGAAGAAGAAATCGAATATGCAAAACAACATAATATTCCAATTCCAATTAATTTAGATAGCCCATTCTCGATTGACCAAAACCTTTGGGGACGCAGTAATGAGTGTGGAATTTTAGAAGACCCATGGGCTGCACCACCTGAAGAGGCATATGAATTAACAGCATCTCTTGAAGAATCACCAAATACACCTGATATCATTGAAATTAGTTTTGAACAAGGTGTACCAAAAACAATCAATGGTCAGCAATATACATTAGCTGAACTAATTCTCGAATTAAACCAAATTGCTGGAAAACACGGTGTGGGTCGTATCGACCATGTTGAAAACCGCCTTGTTGGGATTAAATCTCGTGAAGTATATGAGTGTCCTGGTGCGATGACTTTAATCACAGCACATAAGGAACTTGAAGACCTTACACTTGTAAAAGAAGTGGCACATTTCAAACCAGTTATCGAGCAAAAGCTTACTGAACTCATTTACAATGGACTTTGGTTCTCACCATTAAAGGATGCATTACTTGGTTTCTTAAAAGAAACACAGAAAAATGTAAATGGTACAGTTCGTGTAAAACTATTTAAAGGTCATGCAATTGTAGAAGGCCGTAAATCTGAAAATTCATTGTACGATGAAAAGCTTGCAACATATACTTCAGATGATGAATTTGATCATAATGCAGCAGTTGGATTCATTTCATTATGGGGCTTACCAACAAAGGTGAATAGTATCGTAAATAATGGTAAGAAGGTAGGAGTATGAAAAAGCTTTGGGGAGGAAGATTCACCAAAAGTGCTGAACAATGGGTAGATGAATTCGGTGCATCTATCTCCTTTGATCAAGAACTGGTGAAGGAAGATATTGAAGGAAGTATTGCACATGTGACAATGCTCGGTAAATGCGGAATCGTTTCAACGCAAGAAGCAGATACCATAAAGTCGGGGCTGCTGACCTTATTAGAAAAAGCAAAAAATGATGAATTGGAATATTTCGTTGCGAATGAAGATATTCATTTGAATATCGAAAAAATGCTAATTGATGAGATTGGGCAAGTCGGTGGCAAGCTTCATACAGGGCGTAGCAGAAACGATCAGGTTGCAACTGATATGCATTTGTACTTACGACAACAAGTGGATGAAATCATAGAACTTGTGGATGAACTTCAAAGCGCAATCGTGGAACAAGCCGAACAACATGTTGAAACGATAGCACCGGGCTATACACATTTACAAAGAGCGCAGCCAATTTCATTTGCCCATCATTTGCTGGCTTATTATTGGATGCTTGAACGAGATAAGGAACGTTTAACAGACTCGTTAAAACGAATCAATATGTCTCCATTAGGGGCTGGTGCCTTAGCTGGTACTACTTTCCCAATCGACCGTTACTACAGTGCAGAGCTTTTAGGCTTTGAAAAAGTCTATGAAAATAGTATTGATGCTGTGAGTGATCGTGATTTTATCATTGAATTTTTAAGCAATAGTTCGATGGTTATGATGCATCTATCCCGTTTTTGTGAAGAGTTGATTCTATGGTCTTCACAAGAGTTTAATTTTATTGAGATGGATGATGCCTTTTCAACGGGAAGCAGTATTATGCCACAAAAAAAGAACCCGGATATGGCAGAGCTGATTCGTGGTAAAACAGGAAGAGTTTATGGAAATCTCTTCGGTTTATTGACTGTTCTTAAAGGAACACCACTTGCGTATAACAAGGATATGCAAGAGGACAAAGAAGGCATGTTTGATACAGTGAAGACGGTGAAAGGATCCTTAAAGATTTTTGCTGGAATGGTGTCAACTATGAAAGTAAAAGTAGAAGTGATGGCAACAGCTGTTAAAAAGGATTTTTCCAATGCGACTGAGCTTGCCGATTATTTAGCTTCAAAGGGACTTCCGTTTAGAGAGGCCCATGAAGTGGTTGGAAAGCTTGTGTTAACCTGTATTGAACGTGGTGTATTCTTGGGTGATTTGCCACTTGAAGTGTTCAAAGAGTCATCGGCACTTTTTGAAGAAGATATTTATGAAGTGTTGTTACCTGCAACTGCAGTAGCTCGTCGTAAGAGTGTTGGAGGAACAGGATTTGATGAAGTATACAAGGTTTTACAAAAAATAAAGCAAACAAAAAAATCGTGATTTTTTCACGATTTTTTTGTTTTTATTTTAAAGATCTTTTTCAGTTCGTACAACCATGACATCACATTTTGCATAACGTGTGATGTTTTCAGAAACACTGCCTAAAAGGAAACGTTCAACAGCATTAAGACCGGTTGCACCACAAATGATTAAATCAACATGGTACTTTGGTGCGATTTCTTTAGCAATTTTGATTTTAGGAGATCCATATTCTAGGATTGTTTCTATATCTTCAATACCTTCTTCTTCTGCAATTTGCTCATACCGATTCAGTAATTCTTTTCCGAACTTTTCAGATTGCTCCGATAGATTGAGCTGGTACGCACCAATTGATGCAAATTGTTTTAAGTCAATCACATGCGTAATAATAAGTTCTGAATGATATCGCTTACAAACATCGAGTGCTTTTTTAAAAGCCCATTCTGCTTCCTTAGATCCATCAACTGCAACAAGTACTTTTTTATAGGTAACTAGCATTTTAATGCCCCCTAATTTAGAAATGGTCTTCCTACTATTATTATAGCACTGAATATTAGTTGAAAAGAAAAATATACTTGTATAAATAATGAATTTTCTTTAATTCATATGGAGAAAAACACTATTGTGTAAGTGTTTTCATAATTGGTATAATAGGATTTGTAATTTTAAGGAAAAAAGTTCGTTAATCATAATTTGAGGAGTGTTTTTATATGCGTATTGGCGTACCTCGGGAGATTAAAAATAACG
Source organism: Bacillus sp. JJ1566 (assembly GCF_036962685.1). NCBI lineage: Bacteria > Bacillati > Bacillota > Bacilli > Caryophanales > Bacillaceae > Bacillus > Bacillus sp. JJ1566. The sequence goes on from NZ_JBALOP010000063.1 coordinate 64,041, forward strand.
AAAATCGCGTTGCTATGACGCCTGCTGGTGTAGTAAATCTTGTAAGCTTCGGCCATGAAGTATATATAGAGACGAACGCTGGGGTAGGTTCTGGTTTTACAGATCAACAATATGCCGATGCAGGGGCAATTATTGTGAATACAGCAAGTGAAGCGTGGCGGGTGGAAATGGTTATGAAGGTAAAAGAACCACTTCCAGAGGAGTATCAATATTTTCGTGAAGACTTGCTCCTATTTACCTATTTACATTTAGCAGCAGAAGCTGAATTAACAAAGGCTCTAATCCGGAATAAAGTAATTGGACTTGCCTATGAAACGGTCCAGTTACCTAACCGTTCTCTTCCGTTGCTAACGCCAATGAGTGAGGTTGCTGGAAGGATGGCAACGCAAATCGGTGCTCAATTTTTAGAGAAACCACATGGTGGTAAAGGTATTTTACTGGCAGGAGTACCCGGAGTACAACGTGGTAAAGTGACAATCATTGGTGGTGGGGTTGCAGGTACGAATGCTGCTAAGATGGCAGTGGGGTTAGGAGCACAGGTGACGGTTATCGATTTGAATCCAGACCGTCTTCGTCAGCTAGATGATATTTTTGGTGCGGATGTAACAACACTTATCTCAAACCCACTTAATATCGCAGAAGCTGTGAAGGAATCAGATCTTGTAATCGGTGCAGTCCTTATTCCAGGAGCTAAGGCGCCAAAACTTGTAACGGAAGAAATGATTCAGTCGATGGCACCTGGATCAGTGGTCGTGGATATTGCGATTGACCAAGGTGGTATTTTTGAAACCACTGACAGGATTACAACACATGATCATCCAACCTATATCAAGCATGAAGTTGTCCACTATGCAGTTGCGAATATGCCTGGAGCTGTACCGCGTACATCTACCTTTACACTAACAAATGTAACCGTTCCTTATGCATTGATGATTGCAAATAAAGGCCTAAAGAAAGCTTGTTTGGAAAATGAAGCTTTGTTTAAAGGGATCAATACGTTAGATGGATATGTAACCTACAAAGCAGTTGCAGAAGCACATGGAGATTCTTATTCAGATGCAAAAACACTTCTAGAAACTCGATAAAGACCCAGGAGGATACCTTTCTAATAGGTATCCTTTTTGTTATACCAGCACTTTATCATTGTCACCATTTTTTACGCATAAAAATAAGATAAAGGAAAAGTTGTAATGAGTAAAACGTCTACTAAATAGTAAAGGAGTGCGTACAGATGGGGTCATCGGTTTTTTATAATGAATCACTAGCCCGATGTGTTCACCGGCCAACTACTTCCGCACCTGAAAACCCGAATCAATCAACCTATTATTCAAATTTTGTATCAGAACATATCAAACTACAGGAAAAATACAATGAAACCATTAAGGAATATATAAAGAGCAATGAAGGGTTAATCAAAACATTAGCGGAGGAGCAAAAGGGATTACAGCACCAATTTTTTAATCATAAACAAAAACAAATGGAGAAGGAAGAAAAGCTTTCAAAGAGGATGAATGAATCGAAAAACTTAATGGAGGTATTTGTTGGCTTTATGAAGAAACAGGAAAAATACAATGCCGCGTCAGCCAAGCAGCAAGAGGAGCATAAAGACCAGCTTGAGATTCTAGGACAAATTGTTCGAAACCAAGAAATCTTTAACAACAAAGTTTCTGAGAATATGAATCTTGTGAAGGAGCAATTTGACCAAATCATTGCTTCATTGAAAAATCATGAGTTGAAAAATGAAACTATTTCAAAACGCTTTGCAGAAAAAGATGAAAAAGATCAGGAAATCGTAGATACAATCACCAAACAAAGGGATCTATTTTTTAAGGTGTTAAATGGTTTACAGGATAATAAAGAGCAATATGATATTTTATTTGATTATGTACGTAATCAAGATAATTTTAACCATAAGCTGTTTGAATACCTTTGTTCAAAATTTGATGAAGAAGAAAATGCAATCAATTAAGAAAAGTGTAAGGTGCCCGCCTATCGGCGGCAAGCATAAGACAAGCGCTGGCAGAAGGTGCATTTTACCTTCCGAAGCGATTGGCTTAGACCAGAGATCCGATGGCACCTGAAGCTAGACAATAAAAAAAGGGCCTTGAGGGGTCCTTTTTTTACTTATTTGATGATGAGTTCTTTAGGGAAATTCGTTAATGTTATAGCTCCATCCGCTGTGATGAGCATATCATCCTCAATTCGAACACCGCCTATTTCCGGAACATAAATTCCTGGTTCAATGGTGAATACCATTCCCTTTTGTAAAAGCATATCATTCGTTTCATTCATGGATGGGAATTCATGTACATCAATTCCTAGTCCATGGCCAATACGATGTGTAAAATATTCCCCATAGCCAGCATTCGAAATAATGGACCTTGCTGCCACATCAATATCACCGACTCTAGTTCCTGGTTGACAAGCATCAACAGCAGCTAATTGACCTTTTAATACAGTGTCATAAACCACACGTTGTTGATCTGAAATCTCACCAAATGCAACAGTTCTTGTAATGTCTGAACAATATCCATCAAGAACAACACCTAAATCAAAAAGGACAAAATCTCCTTTTTTGATTGTCTCAAGACCAGGCTTTCCGTGTGGGGCAGCAGTTTTCAGCCCTGTTAATACCATTGTATCAAAGGACATTTGACGAATTCCTTTTTTCTTTAATTCATATTCGATTGTTGCGAGTACATCAAGTTCTGTTTTTCCTTCAGCGATTGCTTGGACCCCGATTTCTACCCCGTAATCAGCAAACTTTGCTGCTTCTTTAAGAATGGAAATTTCTTTATCTTCTTTAATCATACGCAATGTATGTAATTTCTCTTCAGCTGAAACGAAAGAAGTGGATGGTAATAATTTTTGAATTTGTTCAAACCGCTCAACGGTTAAGTGCTCTTTTTCAAGGGCTAATGTCGAAACAGTTACGTTTCGTTTTGAAAGTGAATTTTGAATTAGCTCCCATGGATTATCGGTATCACTATACCCAATGATTTCATATTGCCATCCAGCATTACGCGCTTGCGCAAGCTCCATGTTTGGACAAATTAAGATTGGCTCTTCATCTTGAAAAACGAATAGACCAAGAAGTCTTTCATGTGGTTCCGTATAAAAGTTTGTTAAATAAAATACATTTGGAGTAGACGTAATAAAACTACATGTAATGTCCTTATCCTTTAACCAACTAGAAAGCTGTTGTAATCGTTGATTCATATATGACACTTCCTTTTTAAAGATAAATTAAGAGTAGCAATTTCAATAAAAAAAGTAAACTCTCATAATAAGGCTCTTCATTTTTTAAAGGGTTTGTTTTACGTAAGAAAAGGGTATAAAAAAGAAGGAAAGTTATCAATTGAAAAGAAGATATATAGTAAGGTTACATCAATTATTGAAAAGGGGAGATACATATGAAGGTATCCTATCATGGACACTCGGTCGTAAAAATTGAAACGGGTGGAAAGACGATAATTATTGATCCGTTTATTACAGGAAATCCAAACACAGACCTAAATGCTGCTGAAGAAAAAGTCGATGTCATTTTACTTACACATGGGCACGGAGATCATGTTGGGGACACTGTGGACCTAGCTAAGCGCAACTCAAGCCTAGTCATTGCTCCAAATGAGCTTGCGGTTTATCTAGGCTGGCAGGGGTTGAATGTACATCCGATGCATATTGGTGGTGCTCACCAATTTGATTTCGGAAAAGTAAAATTTACTCTTGCATTCCATGGTTCAAGTGTAGAAATCCCAGAGAAAAAAGAGTTTGTGTATACGGGGATGCCCGGTGGTATCTTATTAACGGCTGAAGGAAAGACAGTCTACCATGCAGGAGACACCGCATTATTTTATGATATGAAATTAATCGGTGAACTTAACGATATTGATGTTGCCTTCCTACCAATTGGGGATAATTTCACAATGGGACCCGACGATGCTTTAATTGCGGCGGAGTGGCTGAAAGCAAAAACAATTGTCCCAATTCACTATAATACATTCCCGGTTATCAGGCAGGATGCAAATGATTTTGTGTCGAGACTTACCTCTGCTGAAGGAAAAGTTTTATCTGCTGGCGATTCAATTGAACTATAAATGTAACAAAGACGCGAGGTTCGCGTCTTTTTTCTATGCCTGCTTCATAGAATGATACAAGCATAGGTAAAGGAGGATATGGTATGCATAATCGTTTATTACTTTGTTTATTACTTTGTGGTGTTTTACTTTATTATGGGGTACCACGACTAACGATTGGAGCGGAAGGCTTAGAGGGGATATTCGCAATTTCCTGGCTCGTTTTTGCCTTGATTGTGATTAGTGGAAATTTAATAGGTTTATTGTATAATCCTAAAATTGCTCAAAAAATGGCAGACCCACAAGTAGATTCAGCAAAACGCCGTAAAAAAATGCGTCAATACTAATAAAATTGAATAAAACGTACTTCACCTCTATAATAGAGTTAAGTTAATAACGGAAATAGACAAAGAATGATTATTAGAGGGTGAAGAGCTTGGCGACGAAGCATGAGCAAATTTTACAGTATATTGACACACTTCCGATTGGTGAAAAAATTTCGGTTCGACAAATTGCAAAGGATATGAAGGTGAGTGAGGGCACAGCTTACCGTGCGATCAAAGAAGCGGAGAATAAGGGATATGTTAGCACCATCGAACGTGTGGGAACAATTCGGATTGAGCGAAAGAAGAAAGAAAACATTGAAAAGCTAACCTTCGCAGAAGTTGTCAATATTGTCGATGGACAAGTGCTTGGAGGGAAAGCCGGTCTTCATAAAACATTAAATAAATTTGTAATCGGTGCGATGAAACTCGAGGCTATGATGCGTTATACGGGTCCTGGTAATCTATTGATTGTTGGTAACCGGACAAAGGCACATGAATATGCTTTAAATGCAGGAGCTGCTGTTTTAATTACAGGTGGGTTTGACACAGATGATCATGTAAAAAAGCTTGCTGATGAGCTGCAGCTACCTATTATTTCAAGTAGCTATGATACTTTTACAGTTGCAACTATGATTAACCGGGCAATTTATGATCAACTCATTAAAAAGGAGATTGTGTTGGTTGAGGATATTTTAACCCCGAAAACGGAGACAGTTAGCCTTCATCTTTCAGATAAAGTTGAGAAATGGTATGAACATAATACGGATACTGGACACGGCCGTTATCCCGTGATTGATAATCAATCAAAGGTCGTTGGAATGGTTACCGCAAAGGACATCATGGGACAGGACCCAAATATACTCATTGAAAAAGTGATGACAAAGCATCCAATGACCGTCAATGGAAAGACGTCTGTTGCATCTGTCTCTCACATGATGGTGTGGGAGGGAATTGAAATGTTGCCTGTCGTGGATCAATCGAATCGATTACAAGGAATCATTAGTCGTCAGGATGTCTTAAAAGCGTTGCAGGTGATTGGCCGTCAACCACAGGTAGGAGAAACGATTGATGATATTGTGACAAATCAATTAGTGGATATTTCTGCTGATGGTGAGTCTATTTATCAATGTGAAGTAACTCCACAAATGACAAATTACTTAGGAACGATTTCCTATGGTGTGTTTACAACAATTGTCACGGAGGCAGCCAATAGGGTGCTTAAATCCTTTAAAAAAGGTGATCTTGTTATTGAAAATATGACGGTTTATTTTATGAAGCCTGTTCAAATAGATAGTATGATGGAAATTCATCCACGAGTTTTAGAGGTTGGAAGACGATTTGGTAAGGTCGATGTAGAGGTATTCAATGGCGGGGTCGTGGTAGGAAAAGCAATGATGATGGCACAACTAATGGAAAGATAAATAAGAAAAGCGCAAGCGCGAGGGGCTAGGCTGCTTGCGCTAAACAACAAAAACTAGGTACGAAATTTTACATTTATAACCCAAAAAAAAGAGACGCTGCTATGCGTCCTTTTTCATTCTTACTGCTGTTGCGCTTCTTTCATAACTAATGGCAGATAATGCTTATAAGCGCGGAATCCTGCCCATGTACTTCCACCACCAACTAAAATAAGAATGATACCGATAACGGTCGATATTGTAGATGGATGAACGAAGAATGCATTTAACCCGAATAAAGCAACAAATAGTCCAAGTGCTATACTAGACTTCGCTGAGAGCCATTGTTTTTCAATTGGACGTCTTGTACGGAAGTATTTTGTTTTATAATAAAAGTAAAAGACAAGTGCAAAAATGATTAAAACAACAAGTATTTGCATAAGAGGTTTCCTCCAATTCTAGTTTGCTATTCCTATTGTAACTAGAACGAAGCCAAAATGCTAGTGAATAGAATGTGAAGAAATTGAACAAAATGCGTGTTCAAAAAGGAGAAATGAAATGATACAAGCAATTCTTAAAACAATAGCTGAATTTGAAACGATTATCATTCATCGCCATGTAAGGCCAGATCCAGACGCATATGGTTCACAATGTGGATTAGCGGAAATCCTGAAAGCTTCCTATCCAACTAAAAACGTATTTGTGGTTGGTGAGGATGAACCTTCTTTACTCTTTCTTAAGGAAATGGACCAGATTCCTGATGAAATGTATGAAGAAGCATTGGTGATTGTCTGTGACACAGCAAATCAGGGCCGGATTTCAGATTTGCGTTACAGTCGAGGCAAAATGATAATCAAAATTGATCACCACCCAAATGATGATCCTTATGGTGATCATATATGGGTTGATACAAATGCAAGCTCCTGTAGTGAAATGATTTATGAGCTTTATCTTCAGGGTAAAAATCAAGGATATACACTTTCAAAGGAAGCTGCGAAACTTCTATTTGCTGGAATTGTCGGAGACACCGGTCGATTTTTGTTTCCAAATACAAATCCAAAGACATTTACATATGCAGGAGAATTAATCGAATATGGCTTTCATTTTCCTCAAGTTTACGAAAATTTGTATAAAACAAAAGAAAATGTAGCACGTCTGAGTGGGTATGTCTATCAGAATTATAAGGTTACTGAAGATGGTGTGGGCTGGATGGTGATTCCAAATGATATTCTGAAAGAATACAATGTAACGGCTTCAGAAGCAGCGCAGCTTGTAAGTAACTTAGGAAATATCGAAAAAATTAAGACATGGGTGTTTTTCGTAGAGGAAAAGGATCAAATTCGTGTTCGCTTACGGTCAAAAGGACCAGTGATTAACGGAGTTGCTAAAAAATATAATGGTGGCGGGCATCCTCTTGCATCGGGAGCTACCATCTATTCATGGCAAGAGGTTGATAAGATCATTGCTGATTTGCGAAATGTTTGCAACCAGGAAAATTAAAATCTGCGTTTACCCTAAAAAAATAAAGTCGCTCCATTTGTGTGCGACTTTTTTAGCTTTCCACCTTTACTGGGATGAACCATGATCCTACTTCAGTTACTTCTTCAAGGACATTAAGGTTTAGTGCTTGTATCTCTTTCTTAATCGCATTTATGACATCTGGAGATTCTGCGTAAGCGGAGAAGCCATTCTTGATACGCGCCATTTTTTCATTTAAAAGTTTTCTGCGGTTAATATACATATTTTCCCTCCTTGTACGTATTAGTTTAATTTTATTTCAATTCAGCCTAAAAATGCTATAATTTTTTCAAATTTTCTAAAAGTTTTAATGTGTTTGTAACAAAATATTCATTTTTTACACAAAAAAGCCCCTGTAATGAAGTGACCCCTAAAAAT
>NZ_JBALOP010000064.1:0-31409 GCF_036962685.1 Bacillus sp. JJ1566
TCGATAAAAAATTTCATTTTCCGTTTCCTCCAATTTAATTATTTTTTGACGACAGCATGTCCACCAAATTCGTTTCGTAATGCTGCAACAACTTTCCCAGTAAAGGTATCATTTTCTAATGATCGGTAGCGCATCAATAGCGACATTGCAATTACTGGAGTAGCCGTTTGTAGGTCTAACGCAGTTTCAACCGTCCATTTCCCCTCTCCAGAAGAGTGCATAATTCCTTGAATTTCATCCAATTTGGCATCCTTTGAAAATGCATTCTCTGTTAATTCCATGAGCCAAGAACGAATAACAGAACCATTATTCCAAACTTTTGCTACTTTTTCATAATCATAATCAAATTCACTTTTTTCAAGTACTTCAAAGCCTTCTCCAATCGCAGCCATCATTGCATACTCGATACCGTTATGAACCATCTTTAAGAAGTGCCCGCTTCCCGCTTTACCTGCATACAAGAAGCCATTTTCCACGGCTGTATCTTTGAAAATAGGTGCAACTTGTTCCCAAGCCTCGGGATCTCCGCCTATCATATAGCAAGCACCATTTCGTGCCCCTTCCATTCCACCAGAAGTACCAGCATCCATAAATCGTACGCCAATTTTCTTTAAGTCATTGTAACGTTGGATGGATTCCTTATAATGAGAATTTCCTGCTTCGATTACAATATCATCTTTGTCTAAAAATGGTGCAACTTCATCAATTACTGAATCCACAACAGAATGGGGAACCATAATCCAAATGATTCTTGGCTTATCTAATGAATCTACTAGTTCTTTATAGCTTGATACCCCAGAAGCTCCATATTTCTTCATTTCTTCCACAGCACTTGGATTCACGTCATATGCGACTACATCGTGATTGTTATCAATAAGATTTTGTCCTAAATTTAAACCCATTTTTCCTAATCCGATTAAACCGACCTTCATGTTGTATTCCTCCAATAGTTTTGTATTTTTTAAGAGTGTAATAGACTTTTAGTAATTTGTACTAGTAGTGCATGAATCTCTTTATTTCATTCCTACTAATTTTTTAGTTGCTTGATTTTGGGTTCTTTCGTCTAACCACCATTTAAATCCATTCTCTTCTAACAATGAATCAGATGCCTTTGGACCATTTGAGCCTGAGTGATAACCATGTAACGGAACAAGGTCTTCTTCAAATGCATCAAGAATCGATTGAACCCACTCCCATGACAACTCAACTTCCTTCCAATGTGCAAAGAATGTTGAATCCCCAATGAAAGCATCGTAAATGATTCTTTCGTACGCTTCTGGTACACCCAATCCCTTAGCCTCGCACGAAAAATCAATGCGAACCGGCTCGATAATCCCATTGTTTGTTGGGTTTTTACTATTTAATTGGAGAGAGACATTTTCATTCGGACTTATTTCTACTATTAATAAATTCGGTTCTATCGCCTGGTTCGTATTTTCATACTGTGAATTCAATGTATTTTTAAATTCAATTACAATACGAGTTGATTTTTCCCTCATTCTTTTTCCAGTTCTAATATAAAAAGGCACTCCGCTCCAGAATGGATTATCAATCCAGATACGAGCTGCAATAAATGTATCTGTTTTGGAAGCAGGATTTACTCCTGGTTCGTTTTTATACCCTATAACTTGGTCACCATTACTCTCCCCTGACCCATATTGCCCACGAACAATATTCAAATGAACATCTTCTTTATTCAGTGGACGAACTGCTTCCATAACCTTACGCTTTTCATTCCGGATTTCCGAAGCATTAATCTTTTTAGGTAAGGACATGGCGGTCATCATTAACATTTGAAGCATGTGGTTTTGAACCATATCACGTATGGCTCCAGCGTGATCATAATAACCCGCTCTTGTCTCGACACCAACTGTTTCACTCGCTGTGATTTGAACATTTGCAATGTAATCCTTGTTCCAGATGGATTGTAGGATTGGATTGGCAAATTCAAGAGCCTCAAGGTTCTGAACCATTGATTTCCCTAGGTAATGATCAATCCGATAAACTTCTTCCTCTTCAAATGCACCGCTTAGTTTTTCATTTAACTCACGAGCCGACTCGAGGTCATGGCCGAATGGTTTTTCAATCATCAATCGTTTCCAGCCAGTGGTATTCCCAAGGCCGCTTTCTTTAATGTTTAAAGCAATTACATCGAAAAATTCAGGAGCTACTGAAAGATAGAACACTCGATTTTCTTTTATTTGAAGTTCTTCCTCTCGTTGCTTAACCATCTCGAGTAATCGTTTATACCCTTCTTTATCGGTAACATCAAGGGCCTTATAGCGAAACATATCTAAAAAATCATCCATTTCATCAGATGCATGTTCAAGACGGCGTGAGAAAGAAAAGATTGATTCTTTCACTCGTTCTTGAAAGTCGTTTTGAGAAAGTTCAGCTCGTCCAAGTCCAATTATTGATACAGGCTTTGGTAACTTTTTATCAACAAACAGGTTGTATAAAGCAGGGAAAATCTTTCTTTTCGCTAAATCACCTGTTGAGCCAAATAATACAAAAGTCATTGATTCCAATTTAAGTCCTCCTAGTAGCTATCTTCTAGTTGTAAATCTTTCACCCTTGTCTAACTATAATAGAGTTATCTTTATCTCTATCCAAGGTAATGTATATATCAGTCATTCCAAGAAATAATCCATTCTCGATAACTCCAGGTATCAGGTTAAGCTTACTTTCTAATTCCTTAAGATTCGTAATATCTGTAAAATGAGAGTCAAGAATGTAGTTACCATTATCCGTTTGAAATGGATTTCCATGAACTTGTCTTAAATGGGGTATGAGCCCAAGTTCTTGAATCCTTTTTTTAGTCATTTCAATTCCGAATGGCAATACTTCTACTGGTAATGGGAAGGATCCTAATCTCGCAACGTTTTTATCTGGGTCAGCCACTACGATAAATGTTTTTGCTGCATTTGCGATGATTTTTTCCCGTAAAAGGGCACCACCGCCCCCTTTTATAAGATTTAAATCAGGGTCTACCTCATCAGCACCGTCAATCGCCACATCTATTTGTTCAACCTCATTAAAAGGAATAAGTGGGATTCCAACTTCCTTAGCTAGTTTTTCAGTTTGTTTTGAGGTTGGAATTCCCTTTATAGAAAGTCCATTTTTCACTAGTTCTCCAAGTTTAGAAATGGTATAAAACACTGTCGATCCAGTTCCTAGACCAACCACCATTCCATCTTTTATATAATCAATCGCTTTTTCTCCAACCACTTTTTTCTCATTCAAAGGATTCTTTCTCCTTTCATATCAAAAACCGGAGATTCCACTTTTATTTATTCTGCCATTGCTTCTTAATTTGCTCTTCCGCAATACGGAATATTTGACTTTGAGGTGTGCCTTTTTTAACAATGACATTTGTTAAATATTTTTTTCCTTTATATTCAAGATTCAGGGTTACCTCAACCATATGATTCACTCCTATCTGAAAAATATTTTTTGTATACTTTTTTATAACAAGTCACTATTAATATCAAAGTTACTTTATGTAACCAATATACTCCCCAAATTATTCATAGTCAAGAAAAATATCTTGAATTAAAGATACTTTTTCAAAAAAATAATCTCTCACCGTTTAAACAGTGAGAGATTTGCAAATTAAAACTAGGTTTACTAAATGTATGATTAAAATTAAAAACCGTATTCTTCTTCTTTCGCTTTTCTAATCATATCAACTGCATTAAAAGTTTGGACGGTGTCATCCGCTAGACGATCTAAACGGAAAAGAATATCATCGTTAATGATTTCTTTGCGTAAGAAGTCTTTTTCTTCGATAAATACATATGTTGGAACGATGTGAGCTTTCATATACGCTAAAATCGGCTTTAATTGTTGCTCCACCATTAAATAATGCTTCGGTGTACCAGCTGTGACGACAACACTAACAACCTTATCACGGAAAGCATTAACAGGTAGAAGGTCAAAGATATTTTTTAATGTTGCAGGGATCGATGCTTGAAAGGTAGGTGTCCCAATAATAATGGCATCTGCTGACATAATCGTCTCTGTCACATATTTTGTATCTCCTTCATATTCAAAGTAATTTCGGCCATCGCTAAATTCCAATTTATAGTCAGCTAAATCAAGAAGTATGATTTCATGTTCTGGAAATTTTTGCTCAAGTATTTCTTTGGTTTTGAGCATTGCGGTTTTTGTTTTAGAGCCGACAATCGAACCGGCTAAAGCTACAATTTTCATAGTTCGTTACCTCCTTATGATTTGGCAGTATATTTTTTAATCGCAGGAATGATGTCGTTCCCGATAATTTCAATGTTTTTCATTATTTTTTCTTGGGGTACGCCACCAAAGTCAATTTGCGCCATAAAACGTTGCATTCCGTAAAGCTCATATTGGTAATGTAATTTCTCGATAATTTGTTGTGTACTACCAACCATTAATGCATCACGAGTATCAGGTGCTTGAGCAAATTGCTGCTTTGGATAGCCACTACCACGAATCGCTTGAAATCCTCCATTAATATGTGGGTACATTCCTTGTAGTGCTTCTTGTGTTGTATCTGCTACGTAAAATAAGCTTGTTGTTGCGATTGGTAAAGCTTTTGGATCATAGCCACTGCGTTCGGCTGCTTCACGATATGCATCAACAGAAGGCTTAAAGTTGATGGCTGGCCCACCTAAAGTTGTCAGCATCATCGGAATTCCCATATAACCCGCTTTAATGGCACTTGCAGGCGGACCACCTACAGCACGCCAAATTGGAAGCGATCCATTTTTTGGTTGCGGCAAAATTTCTGCATTTTGTAGTGGTGGACGGTATTCACCTTGCCATGTAATACGCTGTTCTTCATTTATTTTTTTCAGCAGTTCTAATTTCTCTTCAAAAATTTCCTCATAATCCTGTAAGTCAACGCCAAGTAGGTGATAGGCACCTACACGTGACCCGCGACCAGCAACGATTTCTGCACGACCATCTGATATTAAATCAATTGTGGCGAAATCCTCGTACACACGCACAGGGTCAGAAACACTTAATACAGTTGCTGAGCTTGAAATTTTAATTTTTTCTGTCGCTTGGGCAATCGCACCCAAAACAACAGTATGTGCTTGTGTGGTGAAATACGTTTGGTGACTTTCACCAACAGCAAATACGTCAATACCTGCTTGTTCTGCTAATTTGCTTGCTTCGATAAGCTCGGTGATTCGTTGCTGTGCTGAAATTCGATCACCGGTTAATGGGTTGGGAATATGATCCCCTAATGAATATAGTCCAAACTCCATGCCTTTTTTTGGATTGATGCGGTATTGTTCCATGGTTAATCCTCCTCAATTGGCTTTAGATTCTCTTCAATTTCAGTACGTCGTTCTTCTAGAAATGGTGGTAAATCTAATTTTTCACCTAGCGTTTCAATATCACCGTCAATTGTGAAACCAGGTCCATCTGTTGCAATTTCAAATAGAATTCCGTTTGATTCCCGGAAATATAAACTTTTAAAGTAGAAGCGGTCTACAATGCCGGATGAATGGAAGCCTCGTGCTCTTACCTGTTCACCCCAATAGGCAAGCTCAGCATCATCTTTAACACGAATTGCTAAATGATGAATACTGCCGCGTCCTGGTCTTTCAGTAGGACCATCTAAATATTTCACAACGATTTCTCCAAAAACTTCGCCTTGTATCGATTGGAAGATTGCTTCATCCTCCGTACGTGAAATTTGTGTATACCCAAACATCTCTGTTAGTGTTCTTGCTAGTTTATCAAGTCTGCGCACTGTGATTTCCACTGAACCCATGCCCTGAATTTGGTGTTCCACGGGCACATTTGATTTTTCCCATACATCCCAGTGTTCAACCTTATCACCGTTTGATACCAGTAATACCATTCGCAAACCTTCTTTATCTTCAAAGTGTAAGGCTCGCTTGTTGGCGTATGTTGTGATTTCACTGTGTTGTACACCATATTCTTCAAAACGTGCTTGCCAATAAGTTAAGCTGCTTTCGGTTGGCACAAGCAAACCAATTCGGGTAATGGCATTTGTGCCCCGATGCGTCCTCCCCACTGGTGGGATTTCAAAGAATGATAGTTCTGTACCGGGACTTCCAGTTTTATCTCCGTAAAATAAGTGATACATCGTTGGTTCATCCTGGTTCACTGTCATTTTTACTCGTCGTAGTCCGAGTACTTCTCGATAAAAACGGTTATTCAGTTTTGCATCCTTTGTAATCATTGAAATATGATGATGCCCAGGTATTGTATTCATAGTTCGTCTCCCCTTTATCATTTTACTAATCAAGTGATGTTGTAAAAAAAATTATATATTTGGCATTCTCTTTTTTTCGCTATTTTTTTGCACACGCGACATAAGGTTATATAAGATTTTTTGTTCTTCTTTGGATAAACATTCATCAAAGAAAGAGGATTGAAACGCAAGCTGCGCTTCAAACGCATGATCTAGTTTTCCTATGCCTTTTTTAGTTAATGAAATTGTTTTTGTTTTCCAGTCTTGCTTTCTTGTAATGAGGCCTTCTTTTTCAAGACGAGTTAACATGCGTGAAATACCGCCTTGTGTCACCGTAACTTTCTCAGCAAGCTCACTTTGAGTTAAAGGTCCGTATGTTGATATTTGCATTAATACATCAAATTGTGCAGATGTTAAATCAAATTGCTTTAAGAAATCATTTGAAAGCAAGTTACTTCGATGTGTGAATCGAGTGAGCCGTAGCCAGATTAATGAACCACGAGTATTTTTTTGCATAACGCTGTGTCACTCCCTTTCGTTATTATCACTTTACCACTCAATTGATGACATTGCAATAAAAATATCTTGAATTCGAGATATTTATTTATTAAAAATCTCTCACCTTTAACCGCGAGAGATTTCCTCAATACATCAACTATGGTATAACGAACCTATCTTGATAAAATATATTTATCGACCTGTTACGATTGCTGGATGAGTGACAATAATCTACCTGACATATCATGGATATTCTCAGTTGTATGATTAATTTCTTCAGTAACAACAGCCTGTGATTGAATTTTACCACTCATATTATTAATACTTTTGACAATGTTTTCTACTGAGGAATTGATATCCTCTATTATTTTCTCAATTTGCTTTACCGCCTCTGAAGTACTAGAAGATAGTTTTTGTACTTCTGCAGCCACCACACTGAAGCCTTTACCCTGTTCACCTGCTCGAGCTGCTTCTATTGATGCATTTAACCCGAGTAAGTGGGTTTGACTTGAGATTTTTTTAATTAATTCAGTTATTGATTTTGTTAATGCAATGCATTCTTTTGCTTGCTCCGCAGATTCCGATGTTATCTCATGCTCATGAGCAATTTCTGTTGCTTGATTCGTTATATCATTAATATTTCCTGCCAATTCCCTTAGAGAATGTGTAAATTCATTCATCTCGTTTCCGATTTTCTCATCAAATTCTTTTCGATCAATTTCATGATTTATATCCCTTAACACTCCTGATACCAGAACTGGATTTCCGTTATCGTCCCGTACTGTTTTTACTAACATGTTAAACCATCTGTCTTCTCCATTTTTGGTCTTCATCTGGAATTTCATATCGAATTCGGCTTGATTCTTATTATAAAGATAAGAATTAAAGCTATTTCTTACGTGTTCTCTATTTTCCTTTGATACCAGCAGCAACCAAGTTTCCACTTCGAGAATAAATTCATTCTCTTCATATCCAAGTAATTGTCTAAATTGTGGGGAATACCAAACATCCTTCTTATTATTTTTTAAATCCATTCCCCATGCCCCTTCGATTGTTGTTACACTATACCCAAGTGACCTTTCAATAAGTTCTAAGCGGGCTAATAAATTTTTGATCCTTAACGTGTTTAATTTATTTTCATGGATATTTACGATTGTACCGACATTTCGATATGGAACACCTTGTTCGTTTCGCAACGTTTCAGATTTCGCATGGTACCACTCAATTGACCCGTTTTTCTTAACACTCTTAAACTCAATATCGTAAGGTTTTCTTGTTTCGCTAGAATAATGTTCCTGGAAAGCCTTTGTAACGCTTTCCACTTCATCTGGTGCAATGGTGTTTAACCAACTTTCAAATACATTTGGGAAATCATTTTCATCTTGATACCCCAATGATGTTCGGAAGTTTAGGTCATAAACATTTCCAGCAGGAATACCATCATTAATTTCTAAATCCCATGTTCCAATTCCGTTTAGGTCTGTGACGATTTGATGCTTCACAGATAAATTTTCATACTTTGTTTTTAAAACGTCTATATATTCGTTCATAGAATCTAACAAACTTTGAAGCTCTTTATCTTCTATTTGTACTGAAATTTGATACGAGGATAGGTTGTTGTCTTCCCGGGCTGCTTCCTTCATTCTCTCTATCTCATTAATTAAGTATTGAATCTTATTTTTTCTGTTTCGCACGAACATTTCAATTAAGCCTCCCAATTATACTATCAAAAAATATCTTGAATATATTTATCTTAAATTCAAGATAATTATAATGCATAGAAAAATAGTGGTCAATACAGAAGCAATTGATAAGCAAATGTTCGGAGAAGATGGTAAATTGCGTCCTACTATTACTGCACCAAATTGAAGTTTACCTGTTTTTTTGAGATAAAACTTGATTCCATCTTTTATCCTTAATCGAGGAACCAGGATGGTAAGCGAAGATTTTCCGGTTAAATGCAGAATGGATCTCATATCGGGGTATATAAGGGGAGGTTTTCCGGTTATGCAAAGGAAAATCTCCCCTTTTCGAATTTTTCGAGTCAATAGGCGGAATCTCTCCGTCTATATAAGCTTCTTTTACAAATAATTATCAATTAAGTGTAATTTTTCCTTCTATTTATCAGGTCGGGTGCTTGACTTGATCCACAACGGATAGGTGCGGACCCTCGGTGAATATCTATTCCTCAATTTCGTTTAATTATTTTCGCAGGGTTCCCACCCACTACGACATTATCCGGTACATCTTTTGTTACGACTGCTCCCGAAGCAACGACAACATTATTACCTATTTTGACACCTGGATTTATAATCGCTCTTCCACCAATCCAGACATTGTGACCGATTGTTACTGGAATCCCGTATTCAGCACCCGAAATTCTTTCTTTCGCATTTAATGGATGTGTGGCTGTATAAATGTGGACCCCCGGTGCGATAAAACAGTTATCGCCGATTCGGATTTCACAAACATCTAGAAAGACACAATCAAAATTGGCATAGAAATTTTCGCCCACGTGTATGTTGTAGCCGTAGTCACATCGGAAAGTTGGCTCAATGTATAGGTTTTTACCTGTGGATCCAAATAGTTCCTTTAGTAATTCCGCTCTTTTGTTGTCCTCCGTTTCGATCGACTCATTAAATAATCTAGTTAACCTTCTCGCGTTCACTCTATCTCTCAGCAACTCTGGATCAGCTGCATTATAAAGTTCACCATTCAACATTTTTTCTTTTTCAGTTTTCATCTTTTAATCTCCTTTCCATTAGCCTGTGCAAAAATGATTACATTATATTTGAACTAATATTATTTCTCTTTAGTAGAACCTTCTTTTTCAGTAAGCCATTTAATTTTTCAGAACTTAATAGCATTGCTGCAATAAATATAACAATACAAATTGGAAAGATCCCTATTGTTGAATGGGACGCAACGAAACCAAGGAGAGGTGGCATGAATGTGGTGCCTGTATAAGCAACCGCCATTTGATAGCCCATAATTGTCTGAGAATGCTTTTTCCCAAAGCGTGCCGGTGTTTCATGCAACATACACGGAAATATCGGAGCTAATCCAAGCCCAACAATAATAAAGCCTACAAGCGAGAAAATGGACGGCAGTGGTAAAAATAGAATAATGGCACCAATTAATGCTAGTATTTGTCCCCCACGAATAAGCGTACGGTTCGTAACTTTAAAAGTAATAAAGCCTGTTATCAATCTACCAATTGTTATTCCCGCATAATAAAAGGAAACCCAGCCAGCAGCAGTTGCCGGACTTAACCCTTTTATATTTACCAAGAAACTACTTCCCCAAAGACCCACTGTTGCTTCAACAGCACAATAAAACAGGAAGGAGACTAGCGCGAATTTAACTCCTTTTATTTGTAGAGGTTTTACATCCTTAGCGCCTTCATCATCCATTACACCCTTTGAAACTTCCGTCACTAGGGTACTGTTACTGTTTCTTGTCACTCTAGTCCATAAGGGCAAAGTGAACAGAAGGATGATAACTAACGCAAATTGAATACCAGAAATCACAAAGTACCCATTTCTCCAAGCATTTCCTTCCAATATAAACTGAGCCATAATGATTGGACCTAGAGTGGCTCCAACTCCCCAAAAACAATGTAACCAACTCATGTGATGTGCTTTATAATGGGTTGCAACATAATCATTTAATCCCGCATCAACTGCTCCTGCTCCTAATCCAAGTGGGATTGCACATACAATAAGCCATGCAACCGATGGAGCAAAATGAAATCCTAACAAAGCAGCAGCGGTCATTAAGACACTGACAATTGTGACCTTGCCAGTCCCGAACCGTCTTAGTACCCTCCCGCTAACTAAACTGGAGATAATCGTACCTCCGGCAATCGTCATAAAAAGGAATCCAGCAGTCTCTAGTGGTGCTCCAAAGTCTGGCTGCATCACTGGCCACGCTGCTCCCAATAATGAATCAGGTAAACCAAGGCTGATAAAAGCCAAATATATAATAATTAATAGGAGTGTTGTCATCTTTAAACCTCGCATTTACATAATCTTGTATTTTTCAATTACTGCTTGTTTCATTCATCATTAAATCAAGTCCAAGTCTTCGTAATCCGTATAAATAGTCCTGTTTCCACTCACTTATAGTAAGCTCTGGGAGATGTTCGGAAGGGATATATTTTGAGCTGCCTAATGCAATTTTATCTAATGTTGCTTTTTCAACTTCATCATTACAAAAAATAATGGTATGAGGATTGATAATCGCTACAAATGATGCTATTAATCTGCTGAACGCATCAATCATACCCTCGCCTGCCAAGGCCTGCCCAAAATTCCAGTTATCATATTGAGGCACGAATGAAACCTCTCCCGAAAAATGAGTACTGCCTCGCACGACGATACCATTGACCATAATCCCAGCACCGGGACCATTTTGACCGGAATATAAATAGACTAGCGATTTATTTTTCTTGTTTCCCTCGCTATGGTAAAACCCTAACACTGCCGCATTCATATCATTCTCTATCACAACAGGTATCGAGAAACGGTTTTCCAAGTATCCCTTCAGATCTAAGTGTTTAAAATGCTCATAACCAGGAATATAAAAGATCCGTCCATTATCAACGGAACCAGGTACACCAATGGCTAACGAGCTTATTTTCGGATATTTATCTATTATCTCTTCAACACACCCGGTTAATAATGTTAAATCAGCATCTGCTAAAATGCTTGACGTATTTCCTGCATCCCTTACTTCACCTAAACAGTTAAAAACAATATAATTTGTCTCTGATTTTTCCAAAAAGATCGCCAACCCTAACATATACTCCGGATTGTATGTATATCTTTTCGCCCTTCTTCCACCGCTGGAATCATCAAGACTAACTGATAAAAGTTCGCCTTCCGTTTCCATCTGTGATAAGAATTTGCTTATTGTAGGGAAACTAATCCCTAATTTATCGCTAAGTTCAACCTTGGTTGCACTTCCTAGCTCTAAAAGAGATTTACGAATACTACAGTGGATTACCTTTTTCCTAGATTTTGGAGTTGTGTTCACAAGAATCACCACCTATAAAAATAGACTTATTAAATCACTTTAATAAGTATGCAATAAAAAAACTTATTAAAATGATTTAATAAGTTTTTCACTGCTACCATATCATATAAAGTTTGTGCAAACAATGGGTTTTTAGAATTATATACATGGACAAGCCCCATCCCATACTACTGTTCTATAATGATCCGGATCCGTGTCCCCTTCTGTACTGATAATAAGAATTTTCGAGTCTTGATTTAGTTTCAATGATTTTCTCATATCATAAAGCATTTGATTTTCTGCCAAAAGACTAACTAATCCAATACCTACTGCTGCACCAGATTCGCCTGAGACAATATGTGGGTCTGATCCTATTGGGTTTGCAAGAATTCGCATGCCCCTTGCGGCCACATAGTCTGGGCAAGAAACAAAACTCCCGGCATAATCTTTTAAAATACCCCAAGAAGATTTACTTGGTTCCCCACATGCTAACCCTGCCATGATCGTATTTAAGGAGCCCGTTACTGCATGAGGGTTTCCATCGTCAATTTTTATAGATTTGTACAGGCAATCAGCCTTATCTGGTTCAACAATAACTGTAATTGGACGTTCCTCCCCAAACTTATCCACTAGATATCCGAGCATACTACCAGCAAAAGAACCAACCCCAGCTTGTAAAAATACATGTGTTGGTCGATCATCACCAACTTCAGCAATCTGCTCCATTGCCTCATCTAAGATTGTTAGATACCCCTGCATAATCCAGACCGGAATGTCTTCATATCCATCCCAGGCTGTGTCCTGTACCAAGACCCACCCATTCTCTTTAGCCTTTTGGCTTGCCAGCCTAACTGTATCATCGTAATTTAAATCTGTGATAGAAGCTTCTGCTCCTTCTTTTCTAATATTGTTTAATCTTATTTCCGAAGAACCCTTTGGCATATATACGACAGATTTTTGTCCTAGCTGGTTTGCTGCCCAAGCTATACCTCTTCCGTGATTTCCATCAGTTGCTGTTACAAACGTAATTTCGCCCAACTTCTCTTTTACTTCTTTGCTTTTTAATTTTTCAAAAGATAACTCTGAAATATCGACGTTCAATCGTTCCGCTAGATATGTACCAACGGCATAGGAACCGCCTAATACTTTAAAAGCATTGAGTCCAAATCGATACGATTCATCTTTAACCCAAATATTATGAACTCCAAAATGATTAGATAACTTATCTAAGCTGTGAAGTGGTGTTATTTTATATTCTGGAAAGCTTTTATGGAAGTTTCTAACCTTTTCAACAATTTTACGATTCATAATTTCTACAGATGATTTCTTTGAATCTATATTTTCATTTACTATATATTGAATTCCTGTTAAATTAGTCATTTCTACTCTCCTAACATGTTTTATTCTCATATAATTCAAATAGAATCTTGTAGTTTTTTTAACGTCTTTAATAAATCTCTATATTCTTGCTTACCTATACCGTTTTCCGCTTTTTCTTGTATTTGCAACCAAATAGTTGTTGCTTCCTCTAATTTGGCAATACCTACATCAGTAATCGAAATAGATTTTGTTCTTGAATCATTTTTATCTTTTGTAATGGTAACGTAGCCACTTTTCTTTAGGATATTTACATTACGAGTAATCGTCGTTTGGTCAAGTAACATCATCTCTCCTAGCTGGCTAATTGATATCTCTTTATGATGCGAGATGTTTACCAACATATAGTATTGGGTCACTTTTAAGCCCGTAGGCTGCATTTGCTTCTCATAACTTTGCGTAACAATTCTTGCTGCCTTTCTAAGGTTTGCACAGGCACAAAATTGTATAATATAATCCATCTCATTGTGTTTGTTATTCATAAGTAGACCTCCTTTCGATTCTATTCAAACTGGATAAGCCTGCCGATTTGTAATATTCAGATTATTTGTTGACAGTTAATATATTTATCTATACCATTATATATGTATATACATGAATTAAGAAGAATTACTGGGGAAGATTGGTTCTTTTTTGCAACGACACACAATATATGTATATACATATAATCGATTTGAATCGAGGGGATGGTTATGGTTAAGCAGGCACTTTATCTTGATGATTTAAAGGTGGGTGATACTTTTATTAGTGAAAAATATCATTTAAGTGCAGACGAAATAAAAATTTTTGCTCATGAGTTTGATCCACAAGTTTTCCATTGTGATGAGATTCTTGCGGAGGATACTTTTTTCAAAGGATTAGCTGCTAGCGGTTGGCATACTGCAGCGATTACGATGAAATTACTAACAGCCAGTCTGCCTTTTGCTCATGGAGTTATTGGAGTTGGCGGAGAAATTACATGGCCGCGGCCAACTCGCCCAAATGATGTTTTACATGTAAAATGCACAATTAAAGAGATCAAACCTTCTAAATCAAAACCTAACCAAGCTCTTCTATTCGTTGAGAGTGTAACTTTAAATCAAAATAATGAGGTTTGTCAAAAATTAGGTGCAAAGCTTTTGTCCTTTAGAAAGAATTAAAACTAGATACCTACTGAAAAAGCTGCCAAAGGGTACTTGGCAGCTATGTAAGATTACTGAACCTTAGGTTCCGAAGGGTAAAATATTTTCTGGTTATTTTTAGATGTCGAATTTGCCAAGACATTTTATTGACTTCATTATTGAGAGGTATGGGAATAGATAAAAGGATAAAAAAATAAGGGGGACATCCCAGTTCAATAAGATTTCTCCCCTTATGTTTATCAATCACTTTAATTCTGAAAGTGAGATTCGGTATAACTTATCATCATTATCTTGTGCATTTCCCCGACCATCCAAATTATTACTAACAAAGTAAAGATTGTTCTCCTCAATTCGTACATCCCGAATTCTGCCAAGGCCCGTTATAACTTTATGGTATTCACCCGTTTCAAGGTCAAATTGTAAAACGGCAGTTCCTCTCAAGGCAGCAACGTACAATTTTCCATTATGATTAGCCATTCCAGACGGTGCCCAGGTTAATTCTTTACCAGAAGTGAATAGCGGTGAAACCATCCCAGCTTGTTCTTCGTCCCCTTCGATAATTGGCCATCCGTAATTTTGACCTGCTTCAATTCTATTTATCTCATCATTTGCGCTGTTTCCGTGTTCACTAGCATATAGCGTTCCATCCGGTAACCAGGTAATTCCTTGAGGATTACGGTGGCCATAACTATAAACGTATGAATCCGAAAACGGATTATCATTTGGAATCGACCCATCAAGATTCATTCTTAAAATTTTTCCGCCTAATGAATCAGGATCTTGTGCGATTTCGGGCTCTGAAGCATCACCAGCTGTTGCATAGAGTTTGCCATCGGGACCAATCTTAATTCTGCCTCCATGATGGTAGGAACCACTTGGGATTTTATCGAGAAGCAAGCTCTTTTCCCTCCAAACATTATCCTTCAAATGCAGTTTTACAATCCGATTAAATTGCCCGGAACTATCTACATACGTATAATACGCATAAGCTAGATTCGATTCCTGAAAGTCGGGAGCAAGTACAAACCCCAATAGGCCTGCTTCTGAAGTTGTGGCAAGGTTTTTCTCAAGTTCTACAGTTTGCCTTTCCATTTCTCGATTTTCTATTTTCACAATGGACCCAGATCTTTCAGTCAGATAGAAAGTATTATTAATCTTTTCAATGGACCAAGGAACGTTGAGATTTTCCGCAACCACTTCTAAATCAACTTTTGCTTCCCGACTTGGAGTTTTTTGCTCGTCATTTTTATGTACTTTATCTTGTTGATTATTTGAAGAACATCCAACCAGGAAGAGAATGAGCACCATACATACCGTTATCATTTTGTTCACGCTAATCACCTTTCCTTTGCCATTTGAATACCAACTTTTTAGCGTGGGGAAGAAGAATGTAACAAAGACATATAATACGAAGACTGGTATTTATCCCAAACTTATTTAGTGCAATCACTTGTTGAAGATCAACTATTTAAGCATAACTAATGAGTTAAAACCAGTTGGTGCATTATTCTTTTTTGTTATTTGATGATGGATTACTTTTTAAATGTTTTTTACTCCAATCGCCCATACTATCAAGTATAGGAATAAAGCTTTTCCCCAAAGGTGTTAACGAGTATTCTACTTTGGGAGGCACTTCTTTATAGACTTCTCTGTGAACCATTTGGTTATCTTCCAATTCTCTCAACTGACGTGTCAATATTCCTTTTGAAATATTAGGTAATAGCCTTTGAAGTTCATTAAATCTTCTTGTTTGTGTGCTTAAATGCCATAGAATGATAATTTTCCATTTTCCTGCAATGATGTCTTGAGCTTGTGTAACTGGACAAACTTCTATTTGTTCCTCTGGAGGCTCACCAACGAACCAACTTCGTGCCATAATAAATACCTCTCTTCTTAGTGGTACTGTTTTTGTGACTATGTTATAAAAAAAAGACTACTTATAAAAAAATATCTAATACTATAATATTTGATTATGTTTAATAATCAAAACAAAAGATTGGAGAGATAAATAATGAAATTATTAGTAACAGGAGCAACAGGAAAATTTGGCACCAAAGTTGTAGAGACTTTATTAAAAACAGTACCAGCCAGTCAACTGGCTGTCAGTGTTCGTAATCCAGAGAAAGCAAAAGGATTGCAGGCTCGTGGAGTAGAAGTTCGACAAGGAGATTTTGATTATCCGCAAAACTTGGATTCTGCTTTTGCAGGAATTGAACGCTTATTAATTATTTCTGCAGATGGAGACAATGAAACAAGAATCCGTCAGCATGCCAATGCGGTAGGTGCAGCAGAGCGTGCAGGAGTTAAATTTATTGCGTATACTAGTTTAGCAAATGCACAAGAAAGTACAAATTTATTCGCACCAACGCATAAGGCAACTGAGGAAGAGATTAAGAAAACAGGCATTCCTTTTTCATTCTTGCGTAATAATTGGTACTTAGAGAATGAAATTCCAAGCATTCAAGGTGTTCTAGCGGGAGCTCCTTGGGTAACATCAGCAGGAAATGGAAAAGTGGGATGGGCATTACAACAAGATTATGCTGAAGCAGCAGCTGCAGTATTATCTGAAAATGGACATGAAAATACCATTTATGAGCTTTCTGGTAAGCCTTTGACACAGGAAGAATTTGTTTCTGTCCTTGGGAATTTGCTGAGCAAAGAAATACCTATTCAACAAGTAGATGATGCTACTTATACCGATATTATGAAAGCTGCTGGCATACAAGATGTCGTTATTCCAATACTTGTTGAAATCCAAAGAAGCATTCGAGAAGGCTCATTAGATTTCGAAAGTAATGATTTCGAAAAAGTTCTTGGTCGTCCAGCTACGCCAATCAAAGATGCACTTACTCAAATTGTAAACGGAATTTCCCAAAATCAATAACTGAACTGAACCGACCTTATTAAAATAGTGTCGGTTTTTTTTACGTTTAACACAATGGGCTTTGTTCTGTAATTTAAAGTAGATAATTAACATTATCTAATAATGTAAACATCAACAATCGATTAATCAACATTCGTCTATAACACTAATTCTATAGTCTTCCTGAATCTTGTTTCACTAACAAATGTAGAGCCTAATAACAGTAAACCACCAATCACTTGTAACATAGTGAATTGCTCTTGTAAAATCAATCCTGATATTAAAATAGCCACAAATGGGTCAACATAGCTTAACGTTGCTATACTTTGCCCTTTTTAATTCTCCATACTCTTGAAGAACAGCCAAAATCCTATTCCCGTGTTAATAATCCCTAAAAAGATGATAAAGGGAATGGAAGATGATGATACACTAAACATGTTAAGTCCTTCAGTTAAGAGAACATATGGTAAAAGAATCAACGCTGTTACCCCTAATTGAATAATAGTCACTTCCAACCGATTCATTTCTTTGATGAATTTATTTAATAACATCAATGAGGCATAAAAAACAGCTGCAATTAATCCAAAAGTAATACCGAGTAAATCTTCCATCCCAGGAGCACTTAACCCATTACTAACAATGAAAACCATCCTAATAACTGTTTTGAAAACTGTTTTCTTTGACCAACATTTACAATATGAAAAAAACATCTCCTTATATTGAATAGGAGATGTTCATCTTTTACTTATTCACAATTCTATTGTATGTGTTAACCGTTAACACATACTAAATTACATATACTTATTGCCTTACCTTTTAGTTCTTCCCCGCTTCCCTCTCCCTCTCACTCCGGAATAGGAAATGATAAATTAGTTTGTTTTAAATAATGCCACATGGAAAGACCTGCTTTACCCGCACCCATTAAAACGCCTCATTGGGGTATCTTCACTGACAGATTCTAAAATCAAACTTTTTCCAGGTTAGACAAACACGTTTGTGTTCAAATACCTCTTACAATTTTGTTTTATAAGTTTGACACACATATTAGAGATTGCTAATATGATAACATCAAAACACATTAGCTCTATCTAATATGTTAGGAGGATAATAATTGAAAAACAGTAATATTGACATGAAAGTTAAATTAATTCATGGATTTTCTAATAAAACAAGGATTCAGATTCTCGAAAGCATAAAAGACCAGGAAAAAACAGTTTCTCAGATTGTAGAAGAGATTAATGGCAATCAATCAAATATCTCTCAACACCTTGCTTGTTTAAAAGGATGCGGGATTATTGTAGGGAGAAATGAAGGAAAATACTGCTATTATAGCTTGCGAAATCAACATATACGAGATCTATTGTCAATGTTTGATGTCGTTCTCGGGGATGTCGAAAATGATGTTGCATGTTGCGAACGTTATATAGGTTAGGAGTTGGAGTTAATGGCAGACAAATGCTGTGGTTCAAAAGAAAACGGACCACTTAATATAAAAGAAAAAACTAACAATGTAGTAACCGACATTTGTTGCAGTAGCCAATCTACCGATGAAGTGGAATTAAAGACAAAGAATGCTTCTTGTTGTAGTAGTCAAATTGAGAAAGTCATACCTGTAATTGAAACAGATAGCTGCTGTAACAAGCAATCTTCAGTCAAAATACCTGAAGAATCTTGTTGTAATAAAGAAAATGAGGTACTCCAAGAAGCATCACGTTGTTGCACAAGGAAAATTGAAGTGTCTCAAACAGCAATTAAACTTTCAGTTATAGGTGAAAAAGCAGAATTTCG
This sequence comes from Bacillus sp. JJ1566, assembly GCF_036962685.1. Classification (NCBI taxonomy): domain Bacteria; kingdom Bacillati; phylum Bacillota; class Bacilli; order Caryophanales; family Bacillaceae; genus Bacillus; species Bacillus sp. JJ1566. The sequence continues at coordinate 18,875 of NZ_JBALOP010000064.1, forward strand.
TATTCATGGAATGGATTGCCCATCTTGTGCCCTAACCATCGAAAAGGGATTAAGCAAATTAAAGGAAATTAAAGAGGTAAAGGTAAACTACAATACTGCAAAACTACAGTTAGTAGGAATAGATAGCTCTTCTTTTGCTCAGGTAGAAGGTGAAGTTCAAAAATTGGGTTATACGATTGAACCACTTACACTAAATAAAAATATGAGAACCTTCAGTGTAGAAGGAATGGACTGTAGTAGTTGTGCAAAAAGTATTGAAAAGCATTTGAATACTTTCCCAACAGTTAAAAGTGTAAATGTGAATTTTTCAACTGGAAAAATGAAGATTGAACATGAAAATAGTATTGAAGAAATCGTCTCAGAAGTATCAAAAATTGGTTTTAAAGCTTCGTTACTAGAAAAGAATAATAAGCCAACTGAGGCACCGAAAAACAAAGAAGGTTATGGCCAGATTATCTTGTCAGGTATCTTAATTGCCCTTGGTTTTATTGGCCCATATACTGGAATTTCTTCTTTTATTACAACTTTAATGTATGCAGTTGCAATGGTCATAAGTGGGTATAAGCCAGTAAAAAGTGCCTACTATTCGATTAAAAGCCGATCACTAGACATGAATGTCCTTATGTCTGCAGCAGCTATTGGAGCTGCCTTAATAGGTGAATGGTTAGAAGGTGCAACGGTAGTATGGTTGTTTGCTTTAGGAACTACCCTTCAGAATATGTCAATTGAGAAAACAAGAAACTCTATCCGCAATTTAATGGATTTAGCACCATCAGAGGCATGGATAAAAGTCGGGGCTCAATTAGTTAAAAAGCCAGTAGAGGAAGTTTCCGTTGGTGACATTTTAATTGCAAAACCTGGAGATAAAATCCCACTAGACGGTGAGATTATTAAAGGTGAATCGAGCGTCAATCAAGCACCAATAACAGGAGAATCTATTCCTGTTGATAAAGAAATCGGAGACACTGTTTATGCTGGAACAATTAACGAAAGTGGGTCTCTTGAAATAAAAGTCACTAAGTTAGTTGAAGATACGACAATAGCTAAAATCATTCACTTGGTAGAAGAAGCACAAGAACAGAAAGCACCTACACAAGCATTTGTTGATAAATTTGCAAGTATATATACACCTATTGTCTTTATCTTAGCATTATCTGTAATGGTTCTACCTCCTCTACTAGGAATTGGAACGTGGGGTGATTGGTTCTATAAAGGTCTTGAACTATTAGTTGTCGCTTGTCCATGTGCCTTAGTTATTTCTACACCTGTAGCCATTGTTTCTGCAATTGGGAATGCTGCAAAGAATGGTGTATTGATAAAAGGTGGTACCTTCTTAGAAAAAGCTGGAGCAATTAGTGCAATCGCCTTTGACAAAACAGGAACACTGACTGAAGGAAAGCCAAAAGTATCAGAAATTAAATTATTTAACACATTAGAAGACGAATTATTATCAATTGCTTTAACACTAGAAAACTATTCAACCCACCCAATTGCAAAAACAATTGTGGAGTATGCTAATGATAAAGGGATTAAGTCTAAAAATGGTGAGTTGTTTAAAAACATCGTAGGCAAAGGCATTCAAGCAACTATTGATGGGGTTGTATATTATGCTGGTAACTCAAGGCTTTTTGAAGAATTGAATATACCTTTAGGTACTGTAACAACTGAAATTCAAGAGTTACAAAAGAAAGGAAATACTGTTATTATTATTGGTACACAGCAAGATATTATGGGTGTAATCTCAGTTGCTGATACAATCCGAGCCACTACTGTTAAGGCATTAAACGGATTGAAACAAGTTGGAGTTAATCAAATTGTTATGCTAACTGGTGATAATGAAGGTACAGCTAAAATGATTTCAAAAGAAGCTAATGTTAATCGTTATTTTGCTGAACTATTACCAGAAGATAAAGTAGATGCCATAAAGAAATTACAACACGAAGGTCATAAAGTAGCGATGGTTGGGGATGGCATAAACGACGCCCCTGGACTTGCCACTGCTGATTTAGGTATTGCTATGGGTGGAGCAGGAACGGATACGGCAATGGAAACCGCTGATATTGTTCTAATGGCTGATAACCTTGAAAAACTACCACACACGATTAAATTAAGCAGGAAAGCAATATCAATTATCAAACAAAATATTTGGTTCTCATTGATCGTTAAATTTGTTGCATTAGTTCTCATATTCCCAGGATGGCTTACACTATGGTTAGCCGTATTAAGTGATACAGGAGCTGCAATAATAGTTATCTTAAATGCCTTACGACTCTTAAAGGTGAAAGAGTAATCAAGTTGTAAAGCAGACAAGATAAGATTCAAATCAAGAATTTAATAAATTATTCTAAGAAGAATTCAATTAGGCCCCCCCTCTAACCTTTCATGAGTTTTTTGGGGGCTTTACTTTCTACTTAGACAAAATCTAGGATTTCCCGGACTGAACAAATAAAACAGAACTGTACCATTGTATCCGGCCCGTAGTCATTCCCCAAAACCCCCATCTTTCCCTTTTTTTTCCTTCTGGCTTGTATCGGGTATTCGGACAAGGTTATTAATTTCGTTCCGTAATGGAGATTAGATGGGATGTGTAGCAGTTTTGAATCGTTTTACAGTTAGTAAGTAACTGAATAGAGAATGAAAGTCCTACGAATTTACAGGTTATAAAACGGACTGATACCCTCATTGAACATGGGATTGAATGGATATTGAGAAAAACAAAAAGACTGGATCGCATTGGATCCAGCCTGGAATTTTAAATTGAACATACAGTTGAATAAACATTAGATACATATCATATCTGCCCACTGCTCTTCCTGTATTCTATGCCGTTTGGAAACCAACTATAAGGCAGGGAGATTATGCAGTATTTCTCTATTCCACCGTCACACTCTTCGCCAAATTCCGTGGCTTATCAACGTCACAGTCACGGTGTAGTGCTGCATAGTAAGAGATAAGCTGTAATGGAATGACGGAGATCAATGGTGTTAACATTTCGTGAACGGCTGGGAGCACATAACGGTCTTCGTCTGTCTCTAAGCCCTTCATTGAAATGATACAAGGATGTGCACCACGCGCGACAACCTCTTTCACATTTCCACGGATGCTTAGGTTCACATGCTCTTGTGTAGCTAGAGCAATAACCGGTGTCCCTTCTTCGATTAAGGCAATTGTTCCGTGCTTTAATTCTCCTCCTGCAAAACCTTCTGCTTGGATATAGGAGATTTCCTTCAGCTTTAAGGCACCCTCTAGTCCAACGAAGAAGTCCATCGCACGACCGATGAAGAAGCAGTTACGAGTAGTAGTGAAGTACTCCCAAGCAATAGCTTCCATTACTTCTTTGTCATCACAAAGCGCTTCCATGCTGTTTGCGATTATCCCAAGCTCTTTGACAAGGTCCATGCCTACCTTTATCTCCTTTGATTCAGCTGTTACATACGCAAGGATTGCAAGTACTGCTAACTGTGCTGTATAAGCCTTTGTTGAAGCAACTGCAATTTCTGGTCCTGCATGTAATAACAACGTGTAATCAGCTTCACGTGAAAGTGTTGAACCAGGTACATTTGTAATGGTAATGGACTTGTGACCCATTTCCTTTACATGTACTAACACAGCACGGCTGTCTGCTGTTTCACCACTTTGTGATATAAAGATGAATAATGGTTTCTCAGATAATATCGGCATATTGTATGAGAATTCACTAGAAATATGAACCTCAACCGGTATGTGCGCCATTTTTTCAATGAATTGTTTTCCAACAAGACCAGCATGATAACTAGTTCCAGCAGCAATGATATAGATACGGTCGGCATCCTTCATTGCTTCCACAATAAAAGGGTCAATCGCTAAACTGCCAGTTTCCGTTTGATATTCTTGAACGATTTTTCTCATTACCAAAGGCTGTTCGTCAATTTCCTTTAACATATAGTGTGGGTAGGTTCCCTTTTCAATATCACTTGCATCTAGCTCAGCTGTATATGGGTCACGGTCGATTGTTTCTCCCGCTAAATTTTTAATTGTGACAGACTCTTTTTTTACAATGACAATTTCTTTATCCATTAACTCGATATATTGATCGGTTACCTGAAGCATTGCCATTGCATCACTTGCTACAACATTGAAATTGTCGCCTAGGCCAACAAGTAATGGGCTTTTGTTTTTTGCAACATAGATTGTTTCGTTGTTTTGCTCATCAAGCATTGCGATTGCATAGGATCCTTTTAGAAGGCTGAGCGTCTTACGAAATGCTTCTTCTACTCCAAGTCCCTGGTTTACGAATTGCTCAAGTACTTGAACAACAACCTCTGTATCGGTATCGCTTTTTAACTCAATATTTTGTAGAAACTTATCTTTAAGCTGTGTGTAGTTTTCAATGACACCATTGTGAACAAGAGTGAATCGTCCAGTTATTGCCTGATGTGGGTGTGCATTGACTTTACTTGGCACTCCATGTGTTGCCCAGCGTGTATGGCCGATCCCTGCCGTAGCAAATAGACTTTGGTCTACAGCCTCACGAAGCGTTGCTATACGACCTTTTTCTTTAAACACATGAACACCTTTATCATTCATCACTGCGATTCCAGCTGAATCATATCCTCGATACTCAAGCTTCTCTAGTCCCTTTAACAAAATTTCCTTTGAGTCTTTTTGTCCAATAAAACCTACAATTCCGCACATAAATTAAGTTTCCTCCCTATAAAAGGGAACAAGAAAGCACGGGGCTAACTTGCCCCTTTTTTTCGTATTTATCTAGTTTTCTCAATCATATCCTTCCGTTTGTGCAGAGAGTCACCCCTCTGTTTTACTTAAAAGGAATCGCGGTCGTGATTGATGACAACCGGGAGGCATCCGCCGAAACTTCGATAAACCTCCACCTCGTCAACTAAACCTGTAACAACAGCCTATGCGTTGTTACTATTTCCGTTCATGGTTTAGTTCTGGCGCTTTATATATGATTTGTTTGATCTGTTTTTCCCCCCTCTCAATATAAAAAAGAACAAGAACAATAATACAATAGAAAAACTAAACTCGTCAATCAACATGGAATCAAATATCCATGTATACTAAAAAAATATGCAAGCTTGGTACATGATGTGCCAAGTTTGCATATTTTTAATTATTTATTCTATTCCCATTTCTGTTTTTACAACAGCTACAATACAGTCTACATATTCCTTACATAGTTCCTCTGTTGGAGCTTCTGCCATTACCCTTACTAATGGTTCAGTTCCGGAAGGACGAACTAAGATACGACCATTTCCATTCATCTCAGCTTCTACCTGTTCGATAACCTCTTTAATTACTGGATTGTCTGTAACATGGTATTTATCAGTAACCTTCACATTTACTAATAGCTGCGGGAATTTTGTCATTTCACTTGCAAGCTCTGATAAAGGCTTGTTTGTGCTCTTCATGATATTCACTAATTGCAGACCTGTTAATAGCCCGTCACCAGTCGTATTGTAATCAAGGAAAATGATATGCCCAGATTGTTCTCCCCCTAGGGTATATCCGATTTTCTTCATTTCCTCTACCACATAGCGGTCACCAACAGCGGTTTGCACACTCGCAATGTCGTTTGCTTCTAATGCTTTATAGAAGCCTAGATTACTCATTACCGTTGAAACAACTGTTTGATTCTTTAAACGACCTTGTTCCTTCAAATATTTTGCACAAATATACATGATTTGGTCACCATCAACGATATCCCCATTTTCATCAATCGCAATTAGTCGGTCACCATCACCATCAAAGGCAAGTCCAACATCCGCTCCCTTTTCCTTTAAAAACGCGGCCAGTGCCTCTGGATGTGTTGAACCTACACCTTCATTGATATTAAGACCATTTGGAGATGTCCCCATTGTTGAAATATCTGCATCAAGATCAGCAAATAAATGAGTAGCAAGAGAAGATGTTGCCCCGTGAGCGCAATCCAATGCCACATGAATACCTGTGAAATCCTCGTCCACTGTTTGCTTTAAGAATTGGAGGTATTTTTGTCCACCCTCGAAATAGTCATTTACCTGTCCTAAATCAGCTCCAATTGGACGTGGAAGCTGATCTTCAGGTAAATCTAAAAGTGCCTCGATTTCATTTTCCTGTTCATCAGAAAGCTTAAAGCCATCTGGACCAAAGAACTTAATTCCATTATCTTGGACTGGGTTATGTGAAGCAGATATCATCACGCCTGCTTCGGCACCTAAAGCCTTTGTTAAATACGCTACTCCTGGAGTAGAGATGACACCTAAACGCATGACCTCTGCCCCAATCGATAATAGCCCCGCTACAAGAGCTCCTTCTAGCATATGCCCTGAAATACGAGTATCACGGCCAATTAGAACCTTTGGTCTTTCTTTATCTTTTGTTAATACATAACCTCCAAATCTTCCAACCTTAAATGCAAGCTCTGGAGTTAATTCGCTATTTGCAACACCACGTACACCATCTGTACCAAAATATTTTCCCATTTTAAATGATCTCTCCTTTTGCAGATACTTCCTTTACCCTTCTATTGCAGTGATTCGTATCTTTGCCTTTTCTTGCGGTAATGCCCACGTCATATTGTCTGGGCCCTTCACTTCTATATCTACTTCGTGTTCTCCAATTTCTAAATTGGTCACATCGATAAATACATCGAGATTAGTAGGACTTGTCCCTTGTATAACACTTGGTGCACCTTGAACTTCTAAATTAAGGGTCCCTGTATCTGGGTTTAAAAAGGTAAGTGCATATTGAGCTCCTAATCCTTGACTTCTAATGGATAAATCCGAGAAGGTTTCCGACATCTCTTCTTCGATATCGACTGTTACCTCAATTTCCTGTGGAGATACCTGGATAACCCCTTTTGGTATCGGAACCTTCACTGTAATCGTAGAATCTTCCTTTATTTTATCTAGGTCAATTTCACCTTCAATAGAAGAAATGGCATCAATAACCTCTTTTGGACCAAATATTGTAACCTGATTTGGCGTTGGCGTGATATTGACTAAACTTAACCCATCCGCAAGTTTTCCTTTTTGCTTAAGCGCAAATGCGACGGATTTATTCGGGCTTACAATTGGAACCGTGATTTCAACAACATTCGGCTCAACGGATACCGACAATACATTTTGATTTTTATCATACACAGCTACTCTCGATTCCTGTGTAAATGTCTCCGATACTCCCTTAAGGTCGACAACTGCTTTTACTAGCGCAATTCTTTCGATTTCCTCTAAGGCTCCGGTGATTTTAACAACTCGAGGTGCTGCTACCGGCTGTTCGATTGTATATCCTTCTGCTACCTGATCGCGGTTAACAAAGTCGACTTCAACTGGGAATTCCTTTGTCACCTTTTCCTGAATGACGACGGTAATTTCAGCAGGATCTATTTTTACTTTTATTTTCTCAGATACATTTCGATATTGTAGCTTTACCTTATGCGTACCAACTGATAACTGAGTAAGGTCTACATACACTTCCATTTCCTTTTGAAGACCTTCCCTTTTGGTAACCCCGGATGGCCCTTCTATCGTTACGTTCACATATTGTGGAACTCCAGATACCACTAGATTTTGATCATCATAATACGTATTTACCGGAATCTCTGTTAATGTTTCCGTGTAATTTGAAAATAACGGCAACCCTGCAGGACTCTTGGAAGCAGGTTGATTTTCAAAGCTGACAGATGCAAATAAAAGCAAAGCAATTAACAATGCAATAATCCGTGTAACCCAACGGTTATCAATTAATTTATCCATTCTTTTTCCCCCTCCATTGCCAAAGTGGATGAGAGGTAATGCTTTCGTTCGTTATTAGCTCTTGTTTTAGTAGATCCCGAAATGCATCAGGTTTCAAATCACGGTGTAGTTCACCGTTCTTTGTTAAGGAGACAGCTCCTGTTTCCTCTGATACAACAATAGTAATGCTGTCTGTTACCTCACTAATCCCAAGTGCAGCGCGGTGCCGTGTTCCTAATTCCTTTGAAATAAACGGACTCTCTGAAAGTGGTAAATAACAAGCGGCAGCGGCTACCTGATTTCTTTGAATAATAACGGCTCCATCGTGTAAAGGAGTATTTGGAATAAAGATATTGATTAGTAATTCTGATGAGATGGATGAATTTAGCGAAATCCCCGTTTCCACATAATCTCCCATTCCCGTTTGTCGTTCGATTGAGATAAGAGCACCAATGCGGCGTTTTGCCATATAATCTGTCGCTTTTGTGATGGCTTCAATTAATTTTACCTGCTGGTCATCTTCATCCGTACCGCTTCTAGAGAATATTTTACCGCGGCCAAGCTGTTCTAATGCCCTTCGCAATTCAGGCTGGAATATAACGATAATCGCCAAGAATCCCCAGTCCATCACCTGGTCCACTAACCAAAACAATGTATGTAATTCTAACAGGCTGCTCAATAAGCGAATAAAAACGATCACAATAATACCCTTCAATAACTGAACAGCCTTTGTTCCGCGTATGAGGGATAGTAATTTATATATCACATACCAGACAAGGAGAACATCTAAAAAAATGCCGAGGTAACCTAGTAATGGGAGTTCATTAAATGACATTCTCACACTTCCTCTATGAAATAATCCAAAAAACATAGTTAGCTATAATATTATATCATATAACTTTCATGTACCAATTACAAATTAGTAGGAGGATAAGCTTAAATTCGAACCGAAAAAAAGACCATCGTGTCCGATGGCCTATTCATCTTGATCAAAAATATGGATTGCATCTGTTCCTACCTTTTTTATATGGTACCAAAGCCACTCGAACATCTGGTTGACTTCTTTGATTTCACCAGTTACATTTCCAGCTGCGGCCATATAATTCTCCCCATTAATGACAGTGACATCTCCTTCTACGTCTCCCTCAATGACGATCTTTCCGTTCTTAACCACGACATCGCCCTTCACGGTTTCGCCTTCTGGAACAATCACAGTATTATTTTCAACAATTAAGTTTGGTTGCTTTGAAACAGAGAATTGCTCACTTTCATTCCAGACTGAAAAAAGACTCCCTGCCATTAATAATAGAAAGAGTGAGGCAGCTGTTAGCATTGGATGCTCTCTAAACCAGCGTCTAAAACTCACGGTACGTTTTTCCTTCGGTAGATTTTGCATGACCTTTAGTGTGAAATCATTGGGTGCGGAAATGTGAGAAGTACTTTGTACCAACGCAATGGTTTTCTTTAGCTCATGAAAATGCTGATAGCATGATTCGCATGTATGCAAATGCTCACGTAGTAGCTTCTCGTCCTCTTCAGAAATGTCTTCATCTAGGTAATTGTGCATTAGTTCAGTCATGTTGTTTTCTGAACAGTTCATTTTTTTTCACCCCTATACATGTCGAAGCTGATTTCGTAATGCTTCTCGTCCTCTGTGAATTCTTGTTTTTACCGTGCCCACCGGCAGGTCAAGAATTTCACTAATTTCCTTTAGTGAAAACTCCTCGATGTATTTTAAAACAATAACGGAACGATACTTATCCGGAAGCTTCAGTATTTCTGCTTGGATTAATTCCTGAAGCTCCATGGTCTCTAGCTCGTCCTCCGGTAGCGCTGCGTCTGCAGCAATCTGCGAATACATAGTTAGTCCATCTGAGCCTGCAAGCTCAGCATCTAGATAGTAGTCAGGTTTTTTCTTACGAATGCGGTCAATCGACAGATTCGTTGCTATACGATATAGCCATGTTGAAAACTTTTTATTCAAGTCATAGCTGTGAATATTCACAAATGCCCGAATAAAGGCTTCCTGAGCAATATCCTCTGCCTCGTGTCGGTTTCCAAGCATACGATAGCATATTTGAAAAACCTTGTCTTTGTAAAATTCTACTATCTCCGCAAATGCATTCTGATCTCCATTTTTTATCTGCTTAATTCTGTTTTTTATAATTGTCTCCATTTTTATATACCTCCGCCACTGCGGGTATCATTATTTACGATTCAAATGTAAAAAGGTTTCATTTTCTCCATAAGTTTCATTTTAACAAATTTTGGCTAGTTTATGTGGCTGGAAATCAAATCTTTAAAATAAAAAACACAGTACCTCTTTTTAAAGAGATACTGTAACGTTCCTATAAAAGTTTTTCACCAAATAAAGAACCCATTAATGCAACAGCTACAGAGGCTGTTCTATTTTTATCATCTAAAATTGGGTTAACTTCTACAAATTCAGCAGAAGTAATTAATGTGGATTCCTCTAACATTTCCATTGCTAAATGACTTTCACGGTAACTAATACCCCCAAGCACAGGGGTTCCCACTCCTGGAGCGTCATGTGGATCTAATCCATCTAAATCTAATGATAAGTGCACACCATCTGTTCTTTCTCCAAGATAAGCAATCGTCTCTTCCATCACCTTTGTCATCCCTAAACGATCAATTTCATGCATCGTATACACTTTAACCCCGAGTTTTTTAATTAACGCTTTCTCACCTTCATCGAGTGATCTCGCACCGATAATGACAACGTTCTCAGGTTTGACCTTAGGACTATACCCTGCGATTTCTGTAAGACGTTTATGACCAAGTCCAAGACTTGCCGCTAGTGGCATTCCGTGAATATTACCAGATGGTGAAGTATCTGCAGTGTTTAAATCACCGTGGGCATCATACCAAATGACCCCTAAGTTTTGATAATGTTTAGAAACCCCTGCAAGTGTCCCAATTGCAATACTATGGTCACCGCCTAAAACAAGCGGAAATCTTCCACTTAAAATGACCTTGTCAACCTCAGCAGCTAGCTTCTCACTTGCTTCAGATACTTTCTCAAGGTTTTTCAAATTTTCATCGTTCGTAACTTCCCCCCGTGTAGGACGTGCAATTTCAATATCACCTAAATCATCTATATCATAATCAAGTCTTTCTAATCGTTCAACAACACCCGCATATCGAATCGCACTCGGCCCCATATCAACCCCTCTACGCATCTGGCCTAAGTCCATCGGAACCCCAATGATCGAAATATCCTTCTTCATGATAAAAAGCCCCCTTCCCCCATATATCCTATTGTAACTGCTTACAACCAAATGACTCAACTCAACAAAATCTTGTATATCTATACACTTTTTAAGAAGAAGAAATGATATCACCCACGTAACTGGAGAATAAGAGGAGAAGGAAATCAGGGAACGTGGTTTATTGTGGTTGGGAGATATTAGGCGAAGGTCGACCTACAAAGCACGGTATCACCCTCGTAATTGGAGATAATTAGGAGATGAATGACATGTAAAGTACGGTATCACCCTTGCAACTGGAGATAATCAGGAGATGGCGAACATGGAATGCATATTGAATTTAGGCAAAAAAAATAAACCTCATAGGTTTATAGTGTATACATCATGAAATTGGTGGAGCCTAGCGGGATCGAACCGCTGACCTCCTGCGTGCAAGGCAGGCGCTCTCCCAGCTGAGCTAAGGCCCCTAAATATGAAAAAGAAGTAGTTCGTGGAGGAAAAGACACGGATTCAAACCCGTGACCCCCACCTTGGCAAGGTGGTGTTCTACCACTGAACTACTCCCGCTTAAAAGATGAGCCATGAAGGACTCGAACCTTCGACCCTCTGATTAAAAGTCAGATGCTCTACCAACTGAGCTAATGGCTCATAATAAAAGATTATGAATAGAAGTGTAATTCTGCATATCATATAAAAATGGCTGGGCTAGCAGGATTCGAACCTACGAATGACGGAGTCAAAGTCCGTTGCCTTACCGCTTGGCTATAGCCCAATGAATAATCTTAGTGAATCTCCTTCTTCGAATACGCTTCATGAAGCTTCTCCAAAAGAGGATATTTTGGGATATTTCAGCAGGAAATATCACGAAATGTCGTCGACATTACTAAGTATTAACCGGAAATCTGATGCATTTAATTACCCTATTATCTTGCACAACCGACAACAAAATATGAGTAATTTTACTAATTAATTGTACGATTTCCATAAAAATAGCCTACTTCATCCTTTTGAACTTGTCCAAAGAAAGAATAAAGGCTTTTCGAAAAATAAATGGTGGAGGGGGACGGATTCGAACCGCCGAACCCGGAGGGAGCGGATTTACAGTCCGCCGCGTTTAGCCACTTCGCTACCCCTCCACTATTAAAAAAATGGTGCCGGCGATAGGAGTCGAACCCACGACCTACTGATTACAAGTCAGTTGCTCTACCAACTGAGCTACACCGGCATTATTAAAAGGTTAAATGGTGGAGGATGACGGGATCGAACCGCCGACCCCCTGCTTGTAAGGCAGGTGCTCTCCCAGCTGAGCTAATCCTCCGTTGGTGACCCGTACGGGATTCGAACCCGTGTTACCGCCGTGAAAGGGCGGTGTCTTAACCGCTTGACCAACGGGCCATTTTTGAATTCACATTTTTAAGCTTCCAAGCGGGCTCGAACCGCTGACCTCTTCCTTACCATGGAAGTGCTCTACCAGCTGAGCTATGGAAGCAATGGCTCCGCAGGTAGGACTCGAACCTACGACCGATCGGTTAACAGCCGATAGCTCTACCACTGAGCTACTGCGGAATAAATGCCTAGCGACGTCCTACT
>NZ_JBALOP010000065.1:0-11118 GCF_036962685.1 Bacillus sp. JJ1566
TGCGGAAGTAGTTCAGTGGTAGAACACCACCTTGCCAAGGTGGGGGTCGCGGGTTCGAATCCCGTCTTCCGCTCCAATGGCGGCATAGCCAAGTGGTAAGGCAGAGGTCTGCAAAACCTTTACCACCGGTTCGAATCCGGTTGCCGCCTCCATTATTTTAAAAAGAATGTAAGTGCTTTTTTATAATTTGCCGGGGTGGCGGAACTGGCAGACGCACAGGACTTAAAATCCTGCGGTAGGTGACTACCGTACCGGTTCGATTCCGGTTCTCGGCATCTTTTGATGTTTTTTTTCTTTCTCAATATATACGCCTGAGTGGTGGAATGGCAGACACGGTGGACTCAAAATCCACTGCCAGCGATGGCGTGCCGGTTCGAGTCCGGCCTCAGGTATCAAAGATTAGTCAAAAAGGATTGTAAATTCAGCTAAGCGGCTGAACTTACAATCTTTTTTTATTGTGTTCAATAATAGAAAAGACAATTTGATCAAGTACATTTAGAATGGTTTTATGGTGATGGCGTTCTGTTTGACTTTGGAGAGAAGGAAAAGGGATACGGAAAAACAATTGAAAATTTGAAGAAACAACTTAAGCAAATGGAATATAATTTGAAACCTAATGACATTGTTTTAGTACGAACTGGGGCGGATAAACATATTTACGAAGACCATTATGCTTTTTGTAGTGCTGGAGTGACTGCAGAAGCCACCCGTTGGTTAATCAATCTTGAGTAGTATCAAGTGAAATCTTGTCCAGCGGTAAGATAAGTAAAAACAAGTTAAAATAAGAAACGGGTAAACACTCACAAATGTTGATTTGATCAATGTTTGTGGGTGTTTTTTGTATTCTGGCACAACCGGGGAACCGATTTGCGCTAGCGACTTTTTTTACGATTCTTAAATTTTACCGTTCAATAGACTAATAGAAAAATAGATAGAATGGGGACGATACCAATGGAGATAACTTTAGTAAGGGATGGATTTATTTAAAATGTTAAACGAATTATTTCAAAACAAATAGACAACATAGATAAAGGGAGAGAATAAAACGATTTATTTCAATACTAATAAACTACATAGATAGATGGGAGAGGTTAAAGCAGATTATTTCCAAAATACTACATAGACAATATAGATAGTAAGGAGAGTTTAAGATGATAAAACAAGCTATTTCAATTTTTTTGGCAGCAATGTTTTTTTTATCAACGTTTGTAATTCCTGCTAATGCACAGAACGCTCCGGCGAAAGGGACCCTCCCTTGGATGAACACCAAGCTCTCTGCAGAGGAGCGGACCGAGCTACTTATTAAAGCGATGACGTTGGACCAGAAAATTCAGCAAATCGCTATCTCGCGTTTCAATGAGAACAACACCGGTGAGACGGTCATCATCAAAAGAGGCGGTTCTAACAAGTATATGAGTGGCGAATTCCCGCCTCAAGGTACCCTCCCCGGGTGTGAGTTTCAAGACACCGGCCGACAGATCCGTGGAATCGAGGAGCTGGGTATCCCCACAATTCGCATGACCAATGGTGGTACGGGTGTGAAGGGCGGATCGTGTCACAATGACCCTGTGGCGACGGGCCTGCCGTCCACCGTTGCTATGGCTGCGACCTTCAACCGTGGGCTGAACTATGAGGCCGGTCGAATCCTCGGCGTGGAGACCCGTGCCTTCGCGCATCAAGTGTTGCTCGGACCGGGCATGAACCTCGTGCGCCACCCGTACGGTGGTCGGAACTATGAGTACTTCAGTGAGGACCCGTACCTGACAGGCACCCTGGCGACGCAGCAGGTCAAGGGCATACAGGACCAGAAAATCCAGGCCCAGCTCAAGCACCTTGCCGGTAACGAGCAGGAAACTGAGCGATGGACAATGGGTGTTCAGGTTCCCTCTCGAGCTATGAACGAACTGTACATGCTGCCATTCGAGATGACCGTCAAGGATTCTGATCCGGCCTCCGTGATGTGCTCGTTCCCGGATGTCAACGGCACCTATGCTTGTGACAGTACTGAACTACTCCAGGATGCCCTACGGCGCAATTGGGGCTTCGACGGTTGGGTCATGAGTGACCGTCGTGCGATTCACGATACGGTATCTGCCATCAAGGCGGGCACGGATGTTGAGCTCGACTGGGCGCCACAGTTCTACACCGAGGAGAAGGTCAAGAAGGCCCTCGACTCCGGTCAGGTGACCGAGAACGACATTGACAACCTTCTTCGTCCACGGTACATCAAGATGATTGAATTCGGTCAAATGGATCAGCCATACGATAAGTTCATGCCGGAGATTGTCGATCGGAAGGCTAATGGTGCTAGCGCCCGGAAGATGGCAGAAGAAGGGGCTGTGCTGTTGAAGAACAAAGCTGGCTTTCTACCGCTTGACGGCAAGCCGAAAACGATTGCGCTAATCGGTGTCGAGTGGTTCGCTGGTATAGCTAAGATGTCACCGCGCTCCGTTCGAGACAATAACGAGAACGTCGTGACTCCTTATACAGTCACGCCAAAACAAGGTCTGGAGAATGTCATCAAGGAGCTCGGCTATGGCACAAAAGTCACGTACAATGATGGCCGTGACCCGAAGGCTGCTGCTAAACTTGCCGGTGAGTCCGACGTCGTGCTCCTCATGATCGGAGACAACCCGCATGAGACCAAGGACCGCGAGACACTTGGCTTCCCGCGTATCGACCTTAACCCGAACCCGGACAAACAGGACTGGGTGGAGCAGGAGCCACTGATCGACGCGGTTCTCAAAGCCAACGCAAAGAACACGGTTGTAGTCCTGAAAACTTCCGGTACGGTGCTCATGCCGTGGCTGGATAAGGTCCCTGCCGTCCTTGAGGCTTGGTTTCCAGGTATGGAGGATGGTAATGCCGTCGCCAATCTGCTCTATGGTAAGGTCAATCCGTCAGGCAAGTTGCCTATGACGTTCGGTGCCACTGAGCGTGAAGCCGCCTTCGCGACGGAGAAGCAGTATCCTGGAACCCGTCAAGATACTGGTAAGCCTGGTGGCCCAGGCCCATACGGTAACGGTTCTAAACAACTAATTGCGCAGTACACCGAGGGCCTAGAGATGGGCTATCGCTGGTATGAGGCCAACAACGTAAAGCCGGTATTCCCATTCGGATATGGCCTGTCCTACACAAGTTTCAAATATAACGACCTCAAGGTAAAAAGAGTCCAAGGTCAAAAGGGAGCGGTGTCTGGTATTGACGTGTCATTCACCATCAAAAATACTGGTAAAGTTGCCGGAGCTGAAGCGGCACAGGTATACCTGACTCTACCTGATAAGGCGGGGGAGCCGTCCAAGCGACTTGTTAACTTCGAGAAGGTTAATCTTAAGCCTGGAGAGAGCAAGCTGGTGACACTGAGAATAAGTCTGAATGACTCTAACCACCCGTTCTCTTATTTCATTCCAGATGAACCGGACAATCTGAAGAACTGGGCTGACGGCGAGTGGGCCACCGTTGACGGGAAGTACCGCGTTCATGTCGGTGGATCCTCAGCAGACACGCCGTTGAAAAAGGATATAATGTTGAAGTTCAAACTTGAAAAGGGCAAGGGGAAATCCAATCGATAGTCCCCTGGCCTTGGGATGATGTCGGTGACCAAGTAGGTGTCAACTGGCATCTAGTAGATGGTGAGCCGGCGGGCTCGGTGAATTAAACCGAGACCCGCGGGCTCACTGTTTTTTTTCAACGCATTCATAGACGACAATGAAAAGGGTCAAAGAAATACGTGAGAAATCTTGAAATCTTATGAAGGAATCCGTTACTAGTTTTATTCATTACATGTTACGTTCTAATTGATTTCCAAATAGTATAGTAAAGTAAAAAGCTTGTTTAATAAATAGAAGTTCAACCATCCTTTTTCAGTATATTGAGAATAATGAAGTTTAATGCTCATTCAAACTTTGTTCATTTGGCAATCATTGATTTATACAGTATTTGAATACCATTCGGGACTTTAGGAGCATTACAAATATCGTAGTTTTTGTTGCTGAATTGTAATTAGCCATTCATGCTTGTGTAATATTTTCCCTCTATACTAATATACTAGTATACCAGCAAGGGAGAGATAAGATGTTAAAACGAATTAGTTAAATACCAATAGATAGTTAAATACCAATAGACAAATAGACAATACAAAGGAGAAAAAGATGATAAAACGCATTACTTTAGTTTTTTTAACAGCAATGATCT
Source organism: Bacillus sp. JJ1566 (assembly GCF_036962685.1). Classification (NCBI taxonomy): domain Bacteria; kingdom Bacillati; phylum Bacillota; class Bacilli; order Caryophanales; family Bacillaceae; genus Bacillus; species Bacillus sp. JJ1566. The sequence goes on from NZ_JBALOP010000065.1 coordinate 4,195, forward strand.
ACATGTCTTCTATAGTAATTCCTGCTAATGCGGAGAATGGTGGAACTGAAGGGACCAAACCCTGGATGAACACACAGCTCTCTGCTGAGGAGCGCACTGAGCTCCTTCTCGATGCGATGACGATGGAACAGAAGATCCAGCAAATCGCTATCTCGCGCTTCAATGAGAATGACAAAGGTGATCCGGTTGTCATCAAAAGAGGCGGAACTAGTAAGTATATGAACGGCGAATTCGCACCACAAGGTACCCTTCCAGGGTGTGAGTTTCAAGACACTGGCCGGCAAATCAAAGGGATCGAAGATCTCGGTATCCCTACAGTACGTATGACCAACGGTGGTACGGGCGTTAAGGGCGGATCGTGTCACAATGACCCATTGGCGACTGGCCTTCCGTCTACCCCAGGTTTGGCTGCGACATTCGACCGCGAGCTAAACTATGAGGCTGGCCGAATTCTTGGTGAGGAGACACGAGCTTTCGCGCATCACGTGTTCCTTGGACCAGGTATGAACCTCATCCGTCACCCGTACGGTGGCCGTAACTATGAATACTTTAGTGAGGACCCTTATTTGACAGGTACCCTTGCAATCGAGCAAACAAAGGGTATCCAGGATCAGGGAGTCCAGGTACAACTCAAGCACATGGCTGGAAACGAACAGGAAACTGAGCGTTGGACGATGGGTGTCCAAGTTCCTTCACAAGCTATGAACGAATTGTACATGTTGCCATTCGAAATGACCGTCAGAGATGCTGACCCAGCTTCCGTGATGTGTTCGTTCCCGGATGTTAACGGTACTTATGCATGTGACAGTTCTGAACTTCTACAAGATGCCCTACGGAAAAACTGGGGCTTTGACGGATACGTCATGAGTGACCGTCGTGCGATTCACGACACAGTGGCTGCTATCAAAGCGGGTACAAATGTCGAGCTTGACTGGGCACCACAGTATTACACACAAGAGAAGATCCAAGAGGCTCTCGACTCAGGAGCGGTAACTGAGGACGACATCGACAATCTACTTCGTCCACGTTACATCAAGATGATCGAGTTTGGCCATATGGATGAGCCTTTCGACAAATTTATGCCGGAAATCGTCGATCCGATGGCTAACGGCGCTACCGCACGGAAGATGGCCGAGGAAGGCTCCGTGCTGTTGAAGAACGACAACGGCTTCCTGCCATTAGATGGTGAGCCAAAGTCGATTGCATTGATCGGCATTGAGACGTTCGCTGGTGCGGCAAAGATGTCCCCACGTTCTGTTCGTGACGACAATGATTATGTAGTGACTCCATATACGGTCACACCACAAGAAGGCTTAGAGAATGTTATTAAAGAGTTGGGCTACAACACGAAAGTGACGTACAACAATGGCAGTGACCCGAAAGCTGCTGCTAAGTTAGCTGCTGAATCTGATGTCGTGCTTCTCATGGTCGGCGATAACCCACATGAGACAGTGGACCGTGAAACACTCGGATTCCCAGCATTGAACCTCAAATCGGGCGTGGCTGAGCAGGAGCCGGTGATCGACGCAGTTATGGAAGCTAACCCTGAGAACACTGTGGTGGTATTGAAGACTTCCGGTACGTCAATTATGCCGTGGTTGGATAAGGTACCTGCAGTTCTTCAAGCATGGTACCCAGGTATGGAGGATGGCAATGCCGTTGCTAACCTACTCTACGGTAAGGTTAATCCATCTGGTAAGCTGCCAATGACGTTCGGAGCTACTGAGCGTGAAGCAGCATTCGAGACTGAAAAACAGTACCCTGGAACTCGTCAAGATACAGGTAAGGTAGGTGGCCCAGGCCCTTACGGTGATGGTAAGTCCGATCAGCTAATCGCTCAATACACTGAAGGTCTTGAGATGGGTTACCGCTGGTACGAAGCAAACAACGTGAAGCCAGTCTTCCCATTCGGGTACGGCTTGTCTTACACAACTTTCGAGTATGATGACCTAAAAGTGAAGAAAGTCCGCGATACAGGAAAAGGCGGCAAAGGAGCATTATCCGGTCTTGACGTGTCCTTCACGATCACGAACACAGGTGATGTTGCCGGTAAAGAAGCTGCACAAGTGTATCTGACACTACCGGACGAAGCAGGACAGCCAACCAAGCGTCTTGTCAACTTCGAGAAGGTTGATCTTGAGCCAGGTGAGAGTCAACGCGTGACCGTTAGGATTAATCAAGCAGACTCCAACCACCCATTCTCTTACTTCATTCCGGATGAACCGGACAACCTTGCGAACTGGGCTGACGGCGAGTGGGCTACTGTTGACGGAAAATACCGCGTGCATGTCGGTGGTTCCTCGGCAGACACTCCGTTGGAAAAGGATATTCCGTTGAACTTCAAACTTGACAAGGACAACGGCAAAGGAAACAACAAAGACAAAAATAAAGGCAACAACAAAAGGTAACAAAGGCAACAACAATAGTAACAGCCAATGATAATAGAAATGGCACGGGGAATACTAATTGGTAGGACCCTCGCCATGGGAGGACGTTGGCGACCCCGGTAAGGGTCGTCAAGCATCCCTAAAGTGGTGAGCCTGCGAGCTCGGTGAATCAAGCCGAGGCCCGCGGGCTTTCTGCTTTTCTTGTCACCTCCATGGGCGATTAGAGGGATGAAAAGAGTGCAGAAAGGAAGTGAGAAGTTTGGTGAAAGAATTATTTCAGAACAGCCGAAGAGGTCCGGCGCATTCGTGGTGGGTGGCCCTTGGATTAGTGGTCCTCTTGGCGGCATGCACTGTCGAGGAATCCGATGAGCCAGTCAAGAGTAATGACGCCGTTGAACCTGCTCAGTCCGAGCACGGCGACTGGCAGGTTCCCGGTTTGGTGGACCGGTCCGGCGCGCCGATTGAGGTACCGACGCCGAGTCCGGCCAAGGGCAGGTCCTTGGACGTTACGGACTTCGGGGCAGATCCGGAACCAAATTCACACGACGACGCAGCAGCCATCAGGAAGGCACTGGACTCGGCAAAACCGGGTGACGAGGTCGTGCTGCCGGCCGGAACGTATGACCTGCGCTCGACTGACCCGGCTGACAAGTCGGCGAACATTGTGTTGCGTAGCGGTGTGGACCTGCGCGGGGAGGGCCGGGAGAAAACCGTGCTGCTAACCTCCCTCGACGGGGAGGATGACAGTCGGGTGATCCGCGGATCTGGCGTCCACGACGTCATCGTCGCCGACTTCACCATCACCTCCCGTTATGAGGGTCCACTTGGCGAAGATCCCGACGACGGCAATGCGGGTGGCGGTCCAATGTACGGGATCTACATCGGTGCCCACAAAGGGAAGTCTAGCTCTCGGGTCCTAGTGGAGAACTTAGGCATCCGCAGGTTCGAGCGTCACGGAATCTCCGTCAAGGCCAGCCGTGAAGTGACCCTCTCTGGAAACTACGTAAGTGAGGCAACTGGCGTTGGCCCTGGAGGTCAGGGTTATGGCATCGCTATCGAGGGCATAGCAGACCGGCACGACCCAGATGCCGCCACCGATTCCCGGCACAATGTCGTCATCAGCAATACCTTTGATGGCAGACATCTGCGGCACGCTATTCTGCTGCAGTTCCCTACGCACAACAATCTCGTAGCAGAGAACACCATAGTCGGTAGCTACCTTGACGCCATCGACCTGCACGGCGAGGGTGAATATCTGAACGAGATTCGAAACAACACAATCGTCGGTGGACAGAAGGCGGGCATCGCGCTTGGCAATTCCGGTGGGTCAAAGAACAAGCACGACGCCTCAGGAGCTGGAAACTGGGTACACTCCAACGACCTGATTGAAAACCGTCAGGGAATCCTCGTCATCCTGGGAACTCCTGACACCCTCATCGAGGACAATAGAATCACAGCCGGGGAGGATTCCAAGGTCGGCATCGAGGTCCGAAATGCACCGGGTACGGAGCTGCAAAGTAATCACATCACTGGAGGGACTGACGGGTTCTGGGCAATCCGACTCAAAGAGGACCGCGGTACTGACGGACGGGGCAAAGGAATCCCCTCAGGCATCAAAATCGAGAGTAACGTCATTCGACAGGCAGCCAACGGCATCAGGATTGATGCCGGGATGGACCACTGTATAATTGAAAATGTCTTTGACGGTATCAACGGAGATGAGCTGAGGGTGGCCGATGAGGTCGAAGTGAGCCAGTCGGCCCAGCATTGTCCCTAATCGAAAAAATATGTAACAACGGTGGCAAGAATGATGGCAAATTAAAACCTCCATAGCAGTTGGATAAACTTCTCCAAAAAAGGGATATTAATCAAGAATAAAATATCAACAATAATTGGAGTGAAGAAGATGTATTCCCGATACATAAGAAATACAGTTTTATGTATGATGGCATTTGTATTGGTTTTACCAATTGAACTACTGGAGGTACAGGCTCAAAATAATGTGGATGTTAAAACAAAAACAAAAGCTATCTTGAAAATTGAGGGAAAACGTTATAGAGATTTAAATGATAATGGAAAGCTTGACCCTTACGAAAATTGGGAGTTGTCTACCGAAAAGCGGGTGGAAGATTTAGTATCTCAAATGACAGTAGAAGAAAAGGCTGGGATTCTTACGATAAATGAATTTCCAAAAATTCAGGATGGTAAGTTAGTGTTACCCAACAAATTTCTTGACCAGCATACCCGTTATTTTATTTATAGAGAAATGCCGAGTGCCGATGTTATTGCTAACCATACGAATCAACTACAAGCAGCGGCAGAGGCTTCAAGACTAGGTATTCCTGCGGTAGTTGTTTCTAATCCTAGAAATCATCCCTTAACAATCCCAGTTATTGAAGAGACAGGACAGTTTTCTCATTGGCCAGATACTTTAGGCTTAGCGGCAACACGGGATTCGCGTTTGGTAAAAAGATTTGGTGAGATAGCTGCGAAAGAATGGAGAGCCGCAGGAATACATAAGATGTATGGCTATTCAGCGGATGTTGCAACAGACCCATTATGGGCAAGAAATCAAGAAACATTCGGGGAGAATCCAGAACTTGTATCTGGTATGGTCTACAATGTGATTAAAGGTTTTCAAGGTGATGTATTAAATGAAAAAAGTGTGTCGTTAACAACGCGACATTTCCCTGGCGGGGGAGCGCGAGCAAAGGGTAGGGATCCTCATTTTAAAGAAGGACAATATAATATTTATCCAACCCCGGGTAGCTTGTTAAAGTATCATATTCCACCGTTCAAAGCAGCAATTGAAGCAGAAACAACTTCTATTATGCCTTATTATGCATATCCGAGTAACAAAAGCGCAGAACAAGGATTACCACATTTTAGTGCAAATCAACAGTTTGAAGAAGTTGCTTTTGCACTAAATGAACAATTTATTAATGGCTATTTGCGAGATGAATTGAAGTTCTTAGGTTATGTTAATTCAGATACAAGTGCGGTGATTGATCGGGCATGGGGTGCACAGGATTTATCGTTAGAACAGCGTTTTGCAAAAGCAATAAATGCGGGTACCAATATTTTTTCCGGGGTACCAAACCCAAAACCGATTATCAATGCAGTAAATCAAGGCTTAGTGAAGGTAGAACAAATTAATCGTTCAGTCATTTATATCCTAACTGAAATGATGAAATTAGGGCTTTTTGAAAATCCATATGTAAATCCAGATAAGGCATTAACTATTGCAAATAATCCAGAATCCCAAAGGGTTGCAGATGATGCACATCGCAGGTCGGTTGTTCTCATGCGAAATGATAGTAATGTACTGCCATTACGGGATGACACTATTTCCAAGGTTCGACTTTATGTTGAAATGTTCTCAAAAGGAAAAAATGGTCAAGATACAGAGGAATTAAAGCAAAAAATAAGAAACCACGATAAATCTATTACAATCGTGGAAAATATAAAAGATGCGACGCATGCCTTTGTTTGGGTCCAACCATTTCAAGACTTATTTGCCAATAATCCAACGATTGTGATTGGTCCGGAAACGGGTGTGAATCAGGTAGAGCGAATCGTAAAAATTCAACAAACGGTTCCGACTATAACGGTAATTGATTTTTCCAATCCATGGCTTATTAACACCATTGAGCCAAATGCTCACGTCCTAATAGGAACGTTTGGTACAAAAGCAGAGGCAGTGGTAGATATGATCCGTGGAAAATTTAATCCTGTTGGGAAACTCCCTATCACCATCCCTGCAAGTCAAGAAGCCGTGAACAAAGAAGCAGGTGATGTACCAGGATATGATGAGGATCCATCCTATACGTATCAGGACAAAGCAGGAAATAGGTATCAATATAATTTCGGACTTACTTACTGAGTGTAATTTTGTGTGTTTGATGGTGAGAACGATCTGCCAGTATCTTTAAGTGGAATCGAGTAAATTAAGAAACGATAAGACACCTACAAATGTTGATACATCAATATTTGTAGGTGTTGTTGTTTTTTTAGAAAACTGGTGAAAAAGTAAGGGGGTGAAATCATTTTTTTCTACTATTTTTCAACTTAAAAAGACAGATGATTGGATTCAAGGAGACAAGGTATAAACACTTGTCTCTTTTTGCATAAAATAGGATTCTCCGCTTTTATTTTTCTGAATTTTTAATAAAAGGTGTTTACTATTTTTAAATTTATTATATAATAAACGATATATAACGGATGTTTTATATCATGCGATTTATAACGAGAAAGGAACGAACAATGGCACCGAAGAAAAAATTTTCTAAACAACAAATAATTGACGCAGCATTTGAAATCGCGAAGAAAGAGGGGATGTCCAATATTACGATTCGGAAAGTGGCGGATTATTTGGGAAGCTCGATTGCGCCTATTTATGTCAATTTCAATACTATTGATGAGTTAACTGAAGCCGTCATGCAAAAAATCACTGAGTTAAGTTATCAACTTTTAGAGAAAGAGAATTCTGGGAAACCATTCCACGACATAGGGGTAGCAAGCCTCCGATTTGCAAGAG
>NZ_JBALOP010000066.1:0-27477 GCF_036962685.1 Bacillus sp. JJ1566
AAAATTAAACGTTGACGCTTGTATTGTGTTCAGTTTTCAAAGGACTTTTTAAACCATCGCTCAAAAGCGACTTTTACAATATAACATTTATCATTCTTTTGTGTCAACAGTTTTTTTCAAATCATTTTTCTTCCTTAAAAGCTGTGACCCAATCAATCACGTTGTCGTGATGACTTAATCTATATTATCAGCCTCCCGTTCATTTTTCAATACTTTTAATCAAGGTAATTAATGGTAAAAAAAGAGACCCATCCCAGTTAGGATGAATCTCTTCTATATATATATTTATTGTTTTTGATAGCGTAAGACAGGTTTTCTTGCTGCTAATGTTTCATCTAGTCGACTTACAACCGTTGTGTGTGGTGCTTCTTGAACGATTTCTGGATTTTCTTCAGTTTCTTTTGCAATTTGGATCATTGCTTCAATGAAATTATCAAGAGTTTCTTTTGATTCTGTTTCAGTTGGTTCAATCATCATACATTCCTCAACATTTAGTGGGAAGTAGATTGTTGGTGGATGATAACCGAAATCGAGTAATCGCTTTGCAATATCTAAGGTACGAACACCTAATTTCTTTTGACGTCTACCTGATAATACGAACTCATGCTTACAGTGTTTATCATATGGCAGGTCAAAATATGGCGCTAGACGACGCATCATGTAGTTTGCATTAATAACGGCATTTTCAGTTACCGCTTTTAGACCATCTGGCCCCATTGAACGAATGTACGTATACGCACGAACATTGATTCCAAAGTTTCCATAGAATGGTTTTACACGCCCAATTGATTGTGGACGGTCGTAATCAAAGTGATAGCCATCCTCAGTTTTTACAAGCACTGGTTTTGGCAGGTAAGGAATTAAATCTTCCTTAACACCAACAGGACCTGAACCTGGGCCACCACCACCATGTGGACCAGTAAAGGTTTTGTGTAGGTTTAAGTGAACGACGTCAAACCCCATGTCTCCAGGGCGAGCCTTACTTAATACCGCATTTAGGTTTGCACCGTCATAATATACTTTACCACCAGCTGTATGGATGATTTCTGTCATTTCAAGGATATTTTCTTCAAATAAACCTAAAGTATTAGGGTTTGTTAGCATCAAGGCAGCAGTGTCCGGTCCAACTACTCGTCGTAAATCCTCTAAATCTACTAGTCCGTCCTCACCAGATTTTACAGTAATTGTTTCAAATCCTGCTACTGTTGCAGATGCTGGGTTTGTACCATGTGCTGAGTCAGGTACGATTACTTTTGTACGTGCTGTATCGTTATTTGCTTCGTGAAATGCACGGATCATCATTAATCCAGTCCACTCACCATGTGCACCAGCAGCTGGTTGAAGGGTTACTTCATCCATTCCCGTAATTTCTTTTAGATGCTCTTGTAGGTCATACATAAGCTCCATCGAACCTTGAACTGTACTTTCATCTTGTAATGGATGGATATGAGCAAATCCGTTGTAACGAGCTACATTTTCATTGATTTTTGGATTGTATTTCATTGTACATGAACCTAGAGGATAAAATCCTGAATCCACCCCGTGATTACGTTTAGATAACGCAGTGTAATGACGCATGATATCTAATTCTGATACTTCTGGTAGCTCCGGCTCCTCAACGCGAAGATAGTCACTAGGGATAACTTCATCTATATTAACCTCAGGTACGTCTAATTCCGGCAAACTATAACCAATTCGCCCTGGCTTTGATAGTTCAAAAATTAATGGTTGATCTTGCTTATTCATGGCTATCCCCCAATTCTTTTACAAGAGTATCAATCTCTTCTTTTGTGCGTAGCTCTGTAACTGCCACTAACATAGATCCCTCAAGTTCTGGGTAGTCACGGCCTAAATCATATCCACCGATAATTCCGTTTTCGATTAAACGAGCATTAACTTCTTTTACTGATTTACCGACATTGACAACAAATTCATTAAAGATTGGTCCTTCGAATGGTATTTCGAAACCATTTGCTTTAAATTGTTGCTTTGCATAATGGGCTTTTTGAATATTTTGGGTTGCAATTTCTTTTACACCTTTTTTACCTAGAGCTGTCATCGCAACAGATGCTGCTAATGCGTTTAAGGCTTGGTTTGAACAAATATTTGATGTCGCTTTGTCACGACGAATATGCTGTTCACGTGCTTGAAGTGTTAATACAAAGCCTCGTTTTCCTTGTTCATCAACTGTTTGACCAACCAGGCGCCCCGGAACTTTACGCATTAATTTTGATGTAACAGCGAAATATCCACAGTGTGGTCCACCAAATGCTGCTGGAATTCCGAATGGCTGTGCATCCCCAACAACGATATCAGCACCTAATTTTCCTGGAGGTTTTAAAGCTCCAAGTGCTAATGGATTACTCGAAACAACAAACATGCTCTTACCTGTGTGAGCGACTGCTTCAATTTCTTTTAAAGGCTCTATTTGACCAAAGAAGTTTGGATATTGAACAATGACACAGGCCACATCTTTATCCATTAAAGAGTTTAGCGCATCAACATCTGTAACGCCGTTCTTTGTTGGAACTTCAACAACTTCAATGTATTGACCCTTTGCATAGGTTTCAAGTACAAGTCTAGATTCTGGATGAACTGCCCCTGAAACCAATACTTTTTTATTCTTTGTATGGCCAGATGCCAGCATTGCTGCTTCTGCTAGAGAAGTTCCACCATCATACATAGAAGAGTTTGCTACATCCATTCCTGTTAGCTCACAAATCATCGTTTGGAATTCGAAAATAGCTTGAAGCTCACCTTGAGAAATTTCAGGTTGGTATGGTGTGTAGGCTGTATAAAATTCTGAACGTGAAAGAACATGATCAACAATAACTGGCATGTAATGATCGTAAACACCGGCTCCTAAGAACGAAGCATTGTGGCGTAAATCAGCATTTTTTGCAGCAAGAACAGAAAGTTCTTTCATTAAAGCAGGCTCTGATTTCGCCTTCTTGATGTTGTATTCTCCTTTAAATTGAACACTTTCTGGAATATCATTAAAAAGCTCATCGACTGTAGATACGCCGATTGCTTGAAGCATTTCGTTTTTATCTTGTTCCGTCATTGGTAAATAACGATGTTTCATGAATGTACCCCTTTCCACAACTCGATTTATTTTTTTGGACGCTTATAAAAAGGTGTTTCCACCACAACTGCTTTAAGTCGTTTTTTACGAACTTGAACCTCAACTTCTTTTCCAAGTTCTGCATGTTCAGATTTAATAAGAACTAACCCAATATTTTTTTGAAGGGTTGGTGATTGCGTTCCTGTAGTCACTTCACCCACTTGCTCTTCACCTACAAAAACTTCATAGCCATGACGTGGAATTCCTTTGTCAATCATTTCAATTCCAACGATTTTCCGAGGAGCCCCTTCTTCTCTCTGCTGTTTTAACACTTCTTTACCGATAAAGTCAGCTTCTTTATTTGGTTTCACTGCAAGGCCGATTCCAGCTTCGATTGGTGTGATGTCTTTAGATAGTTCTTGTCCATAAAGAGCAAGATTTGCTTCAAAGCGCAATGTGTCTCGCGCACCTAATCCACATGGTAAAACTCCCTCAGCCTCACCAGCATCTAAGATGGCATTCCAAAGATAAGGCGTGTCTTCAGCTTGGCAGTATACTTCAAAGCCATCTTCACCTGTATAGCCTGTTCTTGAAACGAGTGTTTTCTTTCCAGCAATTTCAACATCGTCTTGGAATTTAAAAAACTTGATTTCACTTAAATTTGTATTTGTCAGCTTTTGTAACACAGCTTCAGCCAGTGGTCCTTGAAGTGCAACCTGCCCAATCTCATTCGAAAGGTTCACCACTTCCACATCACCAAAGACATGCTCTTTTAGCCAATCAAAATCTTTTTCTGTATTTGAGGCATTCACAACGAGTAAATAATGTTCATCTGATTTTTTATAGATAAGTAGGTCATCAATTGTTCCACCATTTTCATAGCACATCGCAGTGTATTGTGTTGCGCCATCCTTTATAGTTGAAACATCATTTGTCATCAATTTTTGGAGATATGCTAAGCTGTCCTTTCCTTTTACATCGATTTCACCCATGTGTGAAACGTCAAAAAGACCTGCTTTTGTACGAACGGCTTCATGCTCTTCTTTAATACTTGAAAATTGGACAGGAAGATCCCACCCACCAAAATCAATCGTTTTAGCGCCATGCTTTTGATACTCATCGAATAATGGTGTTCGTTTTAATTCAGTCAACCGAATTCCTCCTTCACATTTCATCATTTAATATGCTGTCTGGGCTTTATTCTTCAAAACCAAAAGATTCTGAAAATATAAAAAAGGACAGATAAACTCCACAGTAGTGTGAAGTCTCTGTCCTTGCACCTGAAAGTTTACCTAGATTTTTATGATAAGAATACTAGGTTTGCCCCTTTGGTGGCCTAATGGCTCTCTCCAGAGTTGCGTCGAACAAGAGTCTTTTTGCCTGAGAGATTCACAATTGGCTTGCTTGCTCCTTCGGCGCTACAAAAATGTAGTCTCTCCCCTTGTTGTCATTCGCGGTCTTCATATTTTTCATTTTTTTGGTAATACTAACGAAACGACTATGGAAAATTTATCATGTCCAGCCCAAAAGCTTTCAATTTTATCAATTAGGATAGAACGTCAAACCCTTCTAAAAAGCATAGAGAAGCGTTTTCGAACTACCTTCATCCTACCATCATCCAGCGATTTGAGCAATATATTATTTTCTTAACAATGGATTATATTTTAAGGGAAACGTTCGTGTTTTACGAAAAACTCACTTTCTTCTATATAAATACATTACCTAACTAAGAAAGGACTGTGAATATATGAATGTCGATTTTGAATTTGATCAGTCGTGGCAAGGTGACTTTTTGCAAAGAATTGACGATGACGGTCCTTGGGCGAACTGGGAGTTGTATAAGCTTGCATATGAAGTTGAAAAACACCAGTCGATACCTGAATTCGAAGGCCTTCAGGCTCCTAAGCATTTACCACAGTTAACACCACTTCCCCATCAACTTGAGGTTGCAAAGCAAGTGGTTGAAAAAATGAATGGAAAAGCGATTTTAGCAGATGAAGTTGGACTCGGAAAAACAATCGAGGCTGGCCTGATTTTAAAAGAATATATGATTCGTGGACTAGTGAAGAAAGTATTGATTCTTGTCCCAGCTTCCCTTGTATCGCAATGGGCATCTGAATTAAATCAAAAATTTTATATTCCAGCAGTTCAGCAAAAGAAAAGCTATATGTGGGAGCAATATGATGTCATTGTTTCTTCGATTGATACGGCAAAAAGAAGTCCACATCGGGAAATCGTATATGAGCAGGATTACGATTTAATTATCATAGACGAGGCTCACAAGCTAAAAAACAATAAAACAAAAAACTATGAGTTTGTTCAAAACCTAAAGAAGAAGTTTTGCTTGCTATTAACAGCAACTCCTATTCAAAACCGAATTGATGAGATTTTTAATCTTGTATCCCTGCTTAAGCCCGGACACTTAGGTAATCAGGAAAACTTCGAGGAATTATTCGGGAAAAGGAGCCGTTCTCTCAATGATCATGAACATTTAAAGGAACTAGTCAATAAAGTAATGATCCGGAATCGCCGTGATGACACAGGAATTGAATGGACAAAACGAAAGGTTGAAACCGTTCCGATTGAGTTCTCCGAGACTGAACAAGAGCTATATGACGCGATTTCCGCCTATCGGTCTAGCTTTTCAGGATTTGCATCAAGTATGTTCTCGATTCTAACCTTACAAAGAGAAGCTTGTAGTAGTCGTGAGGCTGTTTACTTTACTTTGAAGAAGATGCTTGAGAAAAAGAATGAGGATGGCACTGCTTCCGCCCCCGCGGATATGGTATTGGGACTCATGAAAAAGGTTGAACAAGTCACCCAAAACTCAAAGGCTGAAAAAGCGGTTGAACTCATTAAGCAAATTGATGATAAAGTCATTATTTTTACCGAATATCGTGCGACTCAAATGTATTTGCAATGGTTCCTGCAGCAAAACGGAATTTCATCGGTTCCATTTCGTGGTGGGTTCAAACGTGGAAAAAAGGATTGGATGAGGGAATTGTTTAAAGGGAAAGTCCAAGTGTTAATTGCAACTGAAGCAGGCGGCGAAGGAATTAACCTGCAATTCTGTAATCATATTATCAACTATGACCTCCCTTGGAATCCGATGAGGCTTGAGCAACGAATTGGGCGTATTCATCGTCTTGGTCAAGAAAAGGATGTTCATATTTATAATTTCGCAACGAAAAACACGGTTGAGGAACATATTTTAAAGCTTTTATATGAAAAAATTAATCTGTTTGAGCGCGTCATTGGGCAGTTGGATGATATTTTAACAAGGCTCGATCTTGGAAATATTGAAGACCATATTCAAGATATCATGCTTCGTTCACGAAGCGAGGGTGAGATGAAAATTAAGATGGAGAATTTAACTTCAATTATCAGTTTTGAAGAACAAAACGGTGGTGAGCAGCGTGCAGCAACAGGAAATCGTTAATTTTCTAGAGAAATATTTTATATCTAACCATTGCGAAATTATTGAACGCCATCCTGGATATATGACGGTTCAGTTGACAATCGATCTAGATAAGCAGTTAATGAACCGTCCCTTTTATTGGACATATGTTGAAAAAACAGGTGGAGAACCGAATCCGATGAAGTTAACATTAATTACGGACCGGGACCAAGCACCTGAAAATGTAAAGGGTGACTTTATCCATTTCGGAGCTCCCCGCTTACATCAAATTTTTGAATCAACAAAAAAGCTAGCAAGCTACATTCGGTTGTATCAACAAAAACCACCCGGTGCCCAAGGTAATACACCTCTATACCCTTGGCTTGGGTTAAATGTGAAGGTTTCGTATAAGAGTGACCGTAAGCGTGATGTATTGATGTCGCTTGGCTTACAACTCATTAATGGAATCATTGTTGAGGATTTTCAGGAAAAAGTGGAAAAGCTGCCACTCACTCCAAAAATACCAGATTTAACGTATACGATGTCACCACTGGTTAAGCCACAAAGTGGTGTTAATCGACTTCAGCAATATGTGAGAGGCTATGCGGAATCACAAACTCACGCATGGGCTGATGAAGCAAGAAAACGTTGGGATGAAGATTTAACCCTGTTAGATGCTTTTTATGAAGGAATCGACGAAAAGCCAGAAAGCTATGAAATTGAAAAAGAAGCACTCAAGGACCAATACGAACCGAAAATCCTTGTCGAAATTATCAATGGCGGATTGTTTTATCTATGTCAAAATACAATGTAAAAATGGCCTATCCTCATTTTTGGGGGTAGGTTACATATTTTTATGAAATTACTTAAAAAATCGTTCGACAAATACCTTACATTTAATTGGAATTTTTACAAAAAATCTTATGTAAAATAGATATTTATTAACCCTCCCTTCCATTTAGTTAACAATTCCTAGGTCTTTTTTCTTATCTTTCGAGTTTTTCCTACACCATTGGTGAAAAGTATCCATTTTTCGAGGGAGTAAACAAGCAATTAATTTTATTTTGTAAATATTTTGACATCGACAGTTTTTTACATAAAAGATGTTTTTTATGAATTATACTTCTAAATGTAATACAAAGGTTCTATACATATATGGACTATCGTTTTAGGTCAGTCGGCGGAGCTTCAACAGACAAAGGCAAACTTATTGAAAAATAGGGACGCAAAGTCACAGGTCTAAGGTTGGAAATTTCAATTATGATGGCTGGACTGCCTGGAATACTAATGTATTTTGGGAGGGTATTGGAAAGTATGATAAAAGTAGAAAACGAAACACTTGATCAGGAATGGGTAGACCTAATTTTAGAAGCACTAGATATGGGAATTAGTGTGAATGAAATCAAAGCGTTCTTTGCAGAAAAAGCTGACGGACTTGACTCATTGATTGGATAAAGAACAGAGAAACCCACTCTAACTTCGGTAAAACACTTAATCTTACAATATTTTTGACAAAAACGTTCTTCATATAAAACAAACCTCTTCATTTTATGTTATAATCATAAATGGAGGAAGGTGGATTTAATGATTGGTCAACGTATCAAACAATACCGTTTGCAAAGAAAATTATCCCTATCTGAATTAGCTGATAGAGCTGGGGTTGCTAAATCATATCTAAGTTCAATGGAACGCAACCTTCAATCAAATCCTTCTATTCAATTTTTAGAGAAAATCTCTGCGGTCCTTGGGGTATCAGTGAACACTCTACTCCATGAAGAGGATCACGAAGTTCAAATAGAAGATCTTGATTCTGATTGGACCCAACTAGTACAAGAAGCAATGAAATCCGGTGTTTCAAAGGAAGAATTTAAAGCGTTCTTAGAATTTAACAAATGGAAGAATACCAATAACAAATAATAAAAAGCCCTTCAGAAGAGTGAAAAAACTTCATCTCTTGAAGGGCTTTTTTATAGGGATATATTCTTATTTAGACCTGTTATCCCTCTTAAAAATTTGCTAATCCTTGATTGTTGGTGATGAAAATATTTTTTGTGGATGATATATGAAACTACAATGACACCAATCGTGTCTTTTATCAAATCAGTTACCGAAAAAGATCTGAATGGGACATAGTATTGATGGATTTCATCTAGGGCACCGTATAAAACTGAGATTGTAAATAGGAGAATTTCTATCCTAAGTGATAACTTTCCAAAGGTCAGGAAAGCCATCACCAATAATGCGTATAAAATCGCAAACTGAAACAGATGACCAATTTCGAGCGCAGCACCTAACAATAAATAGATAGGTACACCAATTTGAACATGAATCCCTTCTAATTTGCTAGGATTAAAATGACTTGATTGTAACCAAATCCACGTCATATATATTACGGGTAAAAGCCTTAGAGAAGCTCGGAGTAGCATGTAATACCTACTTTCTTTTTCAAAATACCATACTCACTATAAGTACTTTTAACATTTTCTCCAAACTTCTCGATTAAAAGACCACTCAAGGTAAATATTTTATAAAGTAGCTTCCATTTGCTTTCCTAGGAGATGACTAAACATTCCTCGTTTATCATTCGCAAGTTGGTTAAAATTACCTTGTTGAATTACTTCTCCTTGCTCTAATACAATAACCTGATCCGCATTTCGTATAGTTGACAAACGATGCGCAATAACAATGATTGTCATTTTCCCTTTTAATTTTTCTAAGGCTTCTTGAATATTTGATTCATTTTCAGTGTCTAGTGCACTAGTAGCTTCATCCAATACTAATATAGAAGGATTACGCAATATTGCCCTCGCAAGAACAATCCTTTGGCGCTCTCCTCCAGAGAGACGAATTCCCCGGTCGCCAATTAGTGTATCAAGACCTTGAGGAAGCCTACGCACAAAATCTGCTGCAGAAGCAAACTCAAGTGCCTCCCATAGTTGTTCATCAGTAGCATCTTGGTTTAGAATTTCTAAGTTTTCCCTAATACTTACATTAAACAAAAATGGATCTTGTGGAACATAGCTTATCGAACGCCTAAGCGATAACAAGTTTGATTCAGATAGAGGTACACCATCAAGTAAAACCTGACCATTTTCTTGTTGATTTAAGCCCATTAATAAATCAATTAGTGTACTTTTTCCAGCACCAGACCGCCCAACAATTGCTGTCATTTGGTATGAGGGAATGAACACATCAATCCCCTTTAGCGCATATTTCTGATCACTTTCTCTATATCTAAAATACACTTTCTTACATTCAATTCCATTTTCAATCTTTATCGTTTTTTGATCAACCTGCCCTGTTATTTCTTTTGCCTTTAAACAATCCATCTGAAGGCTTATAACTGCTTTTAATGCAGGTGTTACTGTAGCCATTTGCTCCAAACCGGCTTGGATCCCCGTGATTCGTGGCCATAACCTTGAAAAAATAGCTATAATTAGTAGTAGTTGCGCAACTTCGGTATGATAAAAAGTAACTGAAAAGTAAATAAATACAGCAATAAGAATTGTGGATGCAACCTTGTAATTAAATTGGGACAGTGTTTTAAGCTTTGAATAATTAATTTGTTCATCATGGAGTTGTTTTGTCATATAGCTATACCATTGAATACGCGACTCTTCTAGATTGTTACTTTTGATTTCTTTTATTCCGTTAAAACTATCTGTGATTCCTGCCATATAACTCTTGCCAAACTCCCAGTTTAGTTTCCCTAATGCTCTAGATTTTTTGATAAATACATAGGAAAAAAGAGATAAAATAAAACCACTCAACAATACAAAAATCGTAATCTTAGGGGATAGGATAAAAGCAATTACAACTTGGATAATTGTAAAAATAACGGCTGTAATAAACTGTAAAAACGTATTGGTTCCAGCACTCGCCTGGGCTATTTCAGCCGTTAAAGAATTAATGATATCGGATTTCCGTCGTTTTAAGAAAAAGTCCCAATTTGAATACATTAAGGCGCTATACGTTTCGATACGGAGCTGCCTAAAAAAACCATGCTGTATCTTTGTGTTTTGAATTGTTAGGTAACGTTGGATAAAATTTTGTAGTATCCCGACCATCACAAATATCCCAAGTATAGCAGTAAAACTTAACGCTTCTGATATTTTGTTTAGGTACTCGAATACAAATGATATTGACGAATTGCTAGAAGTTATATTCATTATTCCACTCGCACTTAATAAAGGAATTAGCATAATAATTGCAATTCCGTCTAATAAACTAATCAACATCATTGCTAGGAGGTTTATATAAAGCTTTTTACCAGCATATGAACGCAATTTTTTATAAAAATATAAGATGTGATTCACTTCCAAACCTCCAATTAATTCAATGAGTATTTCTTTTTTCGTCTTTTTATCAAGAGAAATGGGCGTAATATGAAATATAAGAAATGCAATCTTTTTGGTAAGGGTAAGGTTTCAACATCTATATAATAAGGGTGTAATGTACTTAAAACTTGGAAGATTCTTTGTTTAAAAGTCAAAAGTGAAATTAAATGCTTCGAATGGTATGTTGATACATCATGAGGTAATGGAGCTGTATGTAAATGCACCATTTTTTCAATATAAAAAATAGCTTGTTGGGCCAATTGGAATGGACGTTGTCTGCAGATTAATGGCTTCATTTCATCAGTCAAGTTCGTTTCTAGTAACTGAGTAGTAAGAATTATTGCCTGTCCACCGATATGATCACATTTGAATTTTTTTAAGTGACGGGTAAGAGTAAACCAATTTATATCTTTTTTCACTAACTGATGAATATCAACTAGCCAACGAAGGCGGGACCAGCCGTGCCTTGCTCCATGCGTTACTAGAAATAAAAATAAATCCTCTATTCCTAAAAAATATACTGGATAGCTTGTTGTGGAGTATATTCTCTTTCTTTTCCATAAGTCAAAAAAATTGGGTTCCTTACTAGGTGCAGGGTTTAATCTCCAATGAATCTCTAACTTAATGCCTTTTATTGGGTGGAAGTATGTAAAATGATGATGCCTCCACTTCCAGTCATTTAAAACTGATTGAATGTACTCGTTTTTCTCATAACCAGCATTAAGTATTAGTTCTTCGGCTTTCTCCAGTTCTTCGATTGGGATTAGTACATCTAAATCTCCTGATGTACGGAGTGATAAATCACCATATAAGTCCGTAGCAAGTACAGGCCCTTTTAAAAATAGAGGATGTATCTCGTTTTCTATTAATAATTTACTTACCTGCTCCATTTCTCCACATAATTGGAGCATTTTAATGACGTTGTGTCGATAATATTGATTAATTTTTTGTACTACGTATTCAGGAATTAGCCTATCTTTTAGTTTCTCAATTTTGGGAAGGATATACGGATACACTCGATGATGAAGGACTAATTCCACAAATAAGTCCCAATCTATGTTTTTGAACAAAGCTTTTTGAGTATCCGTTAGAATAGTTTCGTTTTCATCCTTGATAATTTCTAAAAGCAACTTTGTTTCCCTCGGTATTTTAGTAAAATCAAGTTGATTTTTGATATCCATTGTTTTCTCCTTCAAGACCATTAGTACTTATCCTTTTCGCAAATTTACCAACTACAGTAAACTTCTCCATGCCTTCTGCTCCCGTAACATAAAATGATCCACTACGTAACCATGCATGTGCAATCATTTTTCCAAATTCATCTCTTGCAGTTCCTAAATAAAGAGTACAATCTATATTTCTTCGCTCCAACATTTTCATGGCTGCAATTGCCTTCACTAAACATTGACTTTCCCAGAAGGTATAACGACTCATAATATGAATGGCATTTGATATATTTTTTAGGTTTTTATTATTTTCATATACTCGCTTATAGGAAGTTTCTTGCATGGGCTCACCTAGTGAAGGTGCTACTTTTGAAAAAGGTATTGCTTTTAAAATACGGGCCCAAGCCAGCAAAAAGAATGCTTCAATAAAAAGTAACTTGGTTTTGTAGTTTAGTAATAAAAATATTAAAACCTTTTTTATAATGCGCATAGCTAATCCCCTAAATATCGTTTGATAATTGTATCAGTTCTTCCTTACGTAATTGTTCCAGAAATTCATTTACATGGCTCTCACATTCTTGCCTATCTACATCAAATGTCTCTAGTAAACTAGTCACCAATTTTTCAACAGTGGTTGGCTCACTTAGCAAATCCCATATTGCACCGCCAATTTCACCTAGGTTATAATATTTTCCTTTTAAAACACTTAACATGACCTTTTCTCCACCCATGTCACTTACGATATTGCCTTTACTTTGAACAATTATTTGGTTTAACGAAATGTTTGGGTCTGTAATCAATTATTATCCCCCTCATTAATAGCAGATAAAATCATAGAAGCTAAATCAGTTGCAGTAAAAAGTGAAACTGGTCGATTGATTTGATAAAGATTAACTCTGTTTGCAAGAGTTGTTATAAAAGAAAAATGCCACTCTAACATGCCAGATGATGTTAAAAGGAAATTCCTATACGTATGTTGAAAAAGCGTCTGTAATCGATGGAGATTTAGAATAGGCTTTATATTAATTTTCAAATCTTCAGACTTTACTAATTCAAATACCCCCCCTAGAGGTATATCTTCTTTATAAAATTGAGAAATTACAGGAACAGCGAACTTTGTCTCCCGTTCAGCTATTGGGTACAAACTCTTAGCGTCCATACCAAATGCTTGTAAACTTTCTTCCCACAGCTTCTGCTGTGGATAAGCTGGGGTAACAATTGGAATATTATTGTTGGACATTGAAACAGGTATTACATCATCACTTAAAAGTTCATATCCTTTATTTAAAAATGCTGTAGCAAGAGTTGATTTACCCGCTCCAGATTCTCCAACAATTGCGTATGCCTTACCATTAATTGCAACTGCGCTACCATGTAAAGGCAGGATTTTTCGTTGCATTAATAAGGCTCCCATACATGTACCAAGTACATATAATCTAATTTGTTCTGCATGAACACCTTCTTCCTTTGAAATAAAAATTCTTTTCCCCCTCTCAATCGAAAAGATAGCAGTATTTGGAATCCGAAACATAACAAATTCGTGATTTATAATAATAAACTGATCATTCTCCACTAACTCATTCCATTTAGCTGTAAGATCCACAAATTGAATTTCCACATCAATATGACTATTTTCAATATTAGAGGCAATTAACTCAGGAAATTCAAGCTCAGTCATTAAATTTAAGCCGAATGCTTTATAGCAAAATTTCAATCTTGTATTTATCATAGTTCCCCCATAAGTTATAAAATATATAACTATAACCCTTATGCAATTAATTATTGGATAAGGGTTACGCAAAATTAAGTAATTTGTCTTACTGTTAACTCTCACCTATAAGGTCAGGGTGTACACAGGCCTTATTTATCTTTCCGTCAGGATTGATATTTGGATGCGTACTTGTGCAATAGCTATCAGACACTGCATTTCCATCCCCACCCATTGTAAAACTAATATTAAGTTCCTCCAATAGTGGTCTACTCCAAACCTTTTTCATAGTCTCACCCCCCTTCTTCTAAAAATGTTTAATAAATCGATAAATAACTAAACAACTAAATAATTTTCTAAAATCATTATCAAAAATAAACTCCTGGCGTGGTCCACTAGAAAACTTATTGATTACTCTTGTGATTTCTTCTTTATCAAAAAATTCTGCTATTCTGATATCATTAGAAAGTTGTTTCATTTCACTAATGAGCATACTCCAGCTTGGGGTAAGTCGATGAACCACATCCGCTGACTGTAATCCACGACTTTTATTATTTAATCTAACCTTGTTAGGGAGAAAGTCCTTAGTTGCCCTTCGAATTAATGAACGATCAAAGCCCCCTCTAGCATATTGTTCTTGA
This sequence comes from Bacillus sp. JJ1566, assembly GCF_036962685.1. Classification (NCBI taxonomy): domain Bacteria; kingdom Bacillati; phylum Bacillota; class Bacilli; order Caryophanales; family Bacillaceae; genus Bacillus; species Bacillus sp. JJ1566. The sequence continues at coordinate 14,314 of NZ_JBALOP010000066.1, forward strand.
GGTATCGACAAGCAAAACCGAATAACACGAATATCATTGGTTGGATCCCTATCCCATAATGCATATCGTAACGACAACTTAGTAGTGGCTACTCCATTTTTATTCCAATAATGAAGCTCTTCAAAATGTTTATTTCTTATTTCGAAAGGTGATTTCCTCGATTTTCCAACTGAATACATACCAATAGATTCAAGCTTCTCATAAACATTAGTTCTTTTTGCTAAGGAAGGATTAATAATTGATTTAGTATTTAGAGTATCTTTATTGACTTTTTTAATAGATTGAAGATTTAAAGAGAACATTCCCTTTATGATTGCTGGGATAATTACTGACTTTCCTGTATTAAAATTGCTACAATATAAGTCTAGTTCTTTGTATAGTTCAATCAATTTCATTTTCCTCAATAAGGATGAATAATAATTCAGGTTAATTTCTATTGAACCCCAAGAAATAGAAAAATTACCACGTGCTCCATTTAATAAAATTTTAATTCCGTTCTTTTGAGCGCTTTGATTAATTCCTTTTAACCAATATGAGTTCTCAAAAAATTTATAAGGCATCTCCATAAGTTGTATAAATTCGTCCATTATAGTTAAAGGATTTTGTCCATCGAAGTCTAAGTAATTATCAGAGATATTACCAACATGCCTCACTGTTTCCTTAATAAAAGGTCTTTCATCAGGAATATAGTATTTTGATGTCCAATCCTTGAAATGTTTTACAGGAATAAAACTAAAAGTATTTAATGTTTTATTCTCCTTTTGTAATGCTCTTGCTGCGAAACTAACAACAGATCCTGAGTCTAATCCTCCACTTAATTGTGCACCTACATTACCATGAGTACGAAGCCTATCGATTACCGCTCTTTCAAATATGTCTTGAAACGCTTCTTCATATTCAATATCTGATTTTAGTATCAGTTTTTCTACCGCTGATATCCGACAGTAGCGTGTAAGAGTTACTTTACCATTTAAGATTGTTAAAAAATGTGAGGGCGGTATCTGTTTGATATGTTTGTATACTGTTGAAATAGTATCAACAGCGTCAACCATACTTGGTATTGTAATAAATTCAGCTAGCCATTGTTCATTTAATTCTTTATGGACATAGGGTAAAGTTAATAAAGACTCCATTGTTGTAGAAAATACCACTCGCTCTTGATCTTGATAATAATAAAGAGTTCTTGCTCCAGAAAAATCTCTAGCAGCAAAGAGTTTTCTCTTTTTTTCATCCCATAATATAAACGAAAAGTCACCAATTAAATGTTTTGGAACATCCTCTCCCCATTTACTATAAGCAAGTAAAATTAATTGACTGTCAGTAATATATTTTCCTTTTTGGCTATCAATATTTAATTTGCTTAACAATTCCTTACGGTTATCAATTATCGCATCTGCTGTAATTAATAGTTGTCTTTCATAGTCATAAAAAGGTAATATTTCACCAACAGACTCTGGGGTAATCCATTGTGCATGACATCCTAAAAATATATTATCCTTTTTTAAAGTACCAATTTCGTCTACAGGATACTTTAGAAAAACATCCATTATTTTTCTAATATGTTCTTCAGATACTGGTTCCTTATTAAGATTATATATTCCAGCAATTGCACTCATTATTTTCCTCCATCTAGAAATAGCTAATTAGAAGTTTATGATTATTCTTTATTAAGAACATCCAGGGTAAATTAGTTAATAATTTTTCTAATTTAATATCAAAGTTGCGATACGCGATAATGTAGTATAGTGGTTACCTTTTAAATAATATAACATTTTATCTTGATGCAGCTGATGATGTTCAATATTTCTAGAAAAGGTTTGAATTACTTTTACAACATTATTTAAATCGAATGTATTCTTATAGTACTTCATTGTCCCAATCAGCATCATTCTCAATAATGAATAGTTGGCAATTAATAGGTAGTTACGTACAGTTCTATATAAAGAACAATTTAAAACAAAAAAAACACATTAAAATACAAGTACCGTTTTTAGAGAGTTTATTCTTTATTAAGAACATCCTTAAAGGTAATTTAACACCTTTCCCCTATAGAGTCAATACATAAAAATAAAATCTAATCTTTATATAAATATTATCTCTATTCTTTTTTTAACACTAAAACATTAATTTCAGGCGTATTAAAAAGACGAAAATTTAAATAAGGTTTTGCATTGCTACTTCCAAGTCCTGCACTTACGTATTGTTTTATATTTCTATACTTCCATAATCCCTTAACTCTATCCTGTGGTGGAAAAAAACCATTATTATCATCCCACGATTCTGGTACAAAAAGTGCACCTATGAAGGGTAAACGGATTTGTCCACCATGATAATGGCCAGCTAATATTAGATCAATATCCCTTAGTGAATACATCGAATCTGAAGCAATGTTATCTAATCTCGCATCAACAACAGGATAATGGGTTAATGCGATTACAATGTCATTGTGACCTTTATGATCAATAGCCTGTACTTCTTTGTATAAATGGTTATAATGTTCTAAGTGACCAATAAATGAAAGATTTTTAGATTGTATATTTTTTTCAATAGATTTCAAATATGTTTCGTTTTGGATTGAAAGTTCAAAATTAACAAAATGTACATTAGAATCACCCTTTTTCACAGATTGTAAGGATTCAAGTAACCTAATGCCTCTTTTTTCCATCCCTGTAACAAAGTCTACTTTTAAAAACTTTCGGTCTTTACTTACATAATAACTTTCGGGGTCTGTATTCCCAGGTACAAATAATGCAGTTTTTTTATTTTCAATGCCATCTAGAAGTGAATAAAAAGGAATATAGTTGGTACTCTTTTTATTTTCTAACATGTCCCCAGTAAATACAATTGCGTCATAATAAATGGAATTAATCTTGTTAATTAAACTTGATTGATTATTGCCAAACTCCTTTTCATGTAAATCTGTAACTTGAAGAATTGTATAGTTCTCTAATTCTTTCGGTAAATTCTCGATTACTATTTCTTGTTTTTCTATTTTAATACGTTTATTGTCCCAGACAGTATATGCTGTTATTATTACAATTAAAATAGAAATAGTAATCAATACATACCCTCCTATCCTCTTCATGTTATCCACCACATTTTCTTAGAATTGATCTAAAATCCCTTTTACTAAACACTTGTATTATGTATAAATGGTAAAATAAAAAAGAATTGCAAATGTATAAAAGCCCCTTTAAGTGGGGCTTTTAACAAATCCTTAATTTAAAATCATGATGTTTTATATAATTCCATGTCTAGAATTAACTATCCGTTCCCCACGTTAAATCACTAAATCGAGTATTTGCAGGAAAGGAATCATCGATAAAGTCACCTGGTTGTGTGTTTGCCATCGTCTTATTTATTTCTAACACTTCTAATTCAGGTTTCTCCCATTCTCTTTTCACCTTAATCACCTCCTCTCAATTTATTTGTTTAAGGAATCGATATAAAATAATACTTCGCATAAGAGTTCTAATATCCGTATCAGTGGCAAATTTAGGAAGTGCCCCTTTTTCTGCTTTTAGTAAAGCGAGTCTTAAGGCTCCTTCATCTAGGAATTCTAGCATTCTTTCATCTTTGATAAGTTGACTTGCCTCTTTTAGAAAGAAGTGCCAATCTCGCTTCATACGATGAACCCAATCAGCACCTTGAACCCCCTTATATCGTTGGTTCAATCGTACAGTGTCTGGCAAATAGTTCTTGGTAGCCCTTCGAATTAATGCACGGTCCATACCATTTTGAACATATTGATCTTCAGGTATAGATAAACATAACCTTATTACTCTGATATCATTAGTCGGGTCACGTTTCCATACTGAGTAGCGAAGTGATAACTTAGTTGCAAGGGTATTTGTTGCATTCCAATGGAAAACTTCTTCAAAATGTTTAATTCTATGTTCAAAAATATTTTTAGTGGAATACCAGCCATTTTCATCCATATCATGGTTCCTGAGTTTTGTGAACACCCCTGTTTTTTTTGCAAAATCCTGATTTATTAGCTTGGGGACATAATATGGTTTATTATATGGTGCCAACTTATCAATAAACGGAAATGCTACTCTAGCGATTATTGGAAGTCTACGTAATCTTGCACCACCTACATTTTGACTATATTGATTCAATTCCCGGATAAGGCGACCCCAATGAAGTCCTTTTAATAACAAGGAGTAATAATCTAAAGCAGAACCCCAAGAAATACTTAAATTACCTCTACCACCACTTAATAAGACGCCCAAACCTTCCTCATGGGCTTTCTCGAATATCCCTTTTATCCAGAAAGAGTTTTCAAAGAACTTATATGGCATTTCATTTAATGACAGGAAATCATCAATTTCCGAATATGGATTACGACCTTCAAAATCTAAATAGTGGGGATTAACACCTTCAACATGCTCTACTGTTGATGTTATAAAGGGGGTTTCATTTGGTAATAAATACTTTGGTGTATAGTCTTCAAAATCCCTTGGTGGAATATAACTAAATGTGTGAAGTTTCTTTCTTTGTAGATTTCTCGCTGCATAGCTAACTACTGCACCTGAATCTAAACCTCCACTTAGATAGGATCCAACACCTCGAAATGTTCGCAACCTTGATTTAACTGCTTCTCGAAAAACATCCTGAAAAGCCTCAACATATTCATCATTTGTCTTACACTTTAACTTTTCCCCACCAGTCACATAACAATATCTATTTATAGACACTTTATTATCTTTAACTCCAATACTATGTGAAGGAGGAACTTGATAAATACCCTGATATGGGGTGAACGAAGTATCAACTGTATCTACTACAGTTGTGACTGCTAAAAATTCTGCTAACCACTCTTCATTTAATTGCTTAGTAATATAATGTAGATTAAGTAATGGTTCAATCGTGGTGCAAAAAGCAAAATTACTTGTATTGTGGTAATAATAGAGGGTCCTGCTTCCTGAAAAGTCCCTAGCGCCAAATAGTTGTTGTTTTCTCTCATCCCAAATCATATAAGCAAAATCACCAATCAGATATTTTGGTGATTCTTCCCCCCATTTTAAATAGGATAATAGTATCAATTGGCTATCTGGCATTATTTGTCTCTTATCTTTGCTAACCTGTAATTTTTCAAATAACTCTTCACGGTTATCAAGAAAGGCGTCTGCTGTAATACATGTCTTACTCTCAGAATCATAGTATGGTAACACCTCACCAATTGATTCAGGTGTAATCCATTGTGCGAGGCACCCCAAATAAATATTACTTTGGTTCCAGGTTTGAATATCGTCAGCTGGATATTTCCGTAATGAAGTCATTAGATTATTACCTTGATCAATGACTGGTTCTTTATTTATATTATAGATCCCAGCTATAGCACTCATTTTTGTCCTCCTGTTTACCAATTTCAACAATATCTTTTAAAAACAAAACCACAAATCCGTTCCCAATAACGAACGTTTTAATTGTAAAAATTCTATTTTACTCAGAGGTTGTCTACAACTTACTAAAGGTTATTAGTTTTTTTCATTTCGTTCAATTCGAATGGATTTTCTTTATTTTCATACCCATTAGGATTATTCATTTGCCAGCGCCAAGAATCAATACACATATCCTGAAGTGACCTTTTAGCAACCCAATTTAGTTCCCTTTTTGCTTTCGATGCATCAGCAAGGCTTGTTGCAATGTCTCCTGGTCTCCTGTCTACCACCTCAAAAGGAATAGATCGACCCGATGCTTTTTCAAATGATTTAATCATCTCAATTACACTATATCCTGTCCCAGTTCCTAGATTATAGGCACTTACCCCTGTGGTTGTCATAACCCTCTCTAGTGCTTTTATATGACCAATTGCCAAATCTACTACATGTATAAAATCTCGAATTCCCGTTCCATCTTGTGTATCGTAATCAATACCAAACACTTTAAGCTTCGGTTGTTTCCCAATTGCCACCTGGGTTATAAAAGGTACTAAGTTAGTCGGAATTCCATTCGGATCCTCACCAATTTTTCCGCTAGAATGTGCACCAATAGGGTTAAAATACCTTAACAAAGAGATGCTCCATTTACGATTTGAAACAAACAAGTCCTTCAAAATTTCTTCTATCATTAGCTTTGTTCTTCCATATGGATTTGTTGCGTGAAGGGGTAATTCTTCATGCAATGGAATAATTTCTTGAGAACCATAGACTGTGGCTGATGAACTAAAGACCAAATTGAATACCCCAAATTTCTCCATTACCTCGCATAAATTTAAGGTTCCAGTAATGTTATTATGATAATAATGCAGCGGTATTTGTACCGATTCACCAACGGCTTTTAATCCGGCAAAATGAATTACGGAAGAAATTTCATTTTCTATAAAAACCTGTTCAACCGCATTCTTATCAAGTAAATCAACCTTATAGAATTCAAATCTTTTACCTGTAATTTCTTTAATTCTATTTATGGAATCCATTTTACTATTTGATAAGTTATCTAAAATGATCAATTCATAACCTGCATTTAAAAGCTCCACACATGTATGGCTACCAATGTATCCTGCCCCACCTGTAATTAATACCTTCATTAATTATGCCCCCTTCGCAAGAACAAAAAGAGCCACCTATTTAGGTAGCTCCCCATTTTGTAAAATTGAAATCATTAATTCTTTATTCGGGTAATCCGTTTCAGCAAACAAATGTATAGCTTTATCAACATCATAGGTAACTCTTACAATTTTTGTTTCTAAATCTTTTTCACCAATTTCAAGGATAGCATAAGACGATTTTGGAAGGCCGTCAAAAGGTAGGCCAACACTTCCAGTATTAATGATACATTTACCATTAATGAAGCGGATGTAAGGTTTATGAATATGAGCGTAAATATAGATGTCTGAACTAGGGTCCTTCATGAGGGTCTCTTGTATAACGGAGTCACCTTCAGAAGGAGAGACTATATCAAACAAACTATTTGGTGTTGCATGGAAGGCTGTTATTTTCTTACCTTCTAACTCTAAGGTCAAGTTAATAGGAAGATCCTCAAGGTAGTGGATCTCTTCCTGACTAAGTTGATTATATGCCCAATCTCGTTCTTTGTTCATTACTTCATATGCTTGATCTGGGACTTCTCCTTTCCTTATCCCGCGAACTATCCACTCATCTGCATTTCCTTTAATTAATTCTGTTTTTAAATCTCTAACTAAGGATAATGATTTCTTAGGTTCTGCACCCCTAAAGCATATATCACCTAATACATAAACTTTATCAATGTTTCTCTTTTCAATATCTTGAAGAACAGCCTCTAAAGCAACTGAATTTCCATGGATATCGGAGATAAAAGCGATTCTCACAATTACTCACCTCAATAACTTTGGCTTTTTTACAGGTCTATTATATAGTAACCTTTTGATTCTGAATCCCTTTCATCACTTCATCCTCTGTTGTTAAAATTGGTTCTCGATCCATGTCTCTAATCCAAAGCAATCCGTCTTGTAAAGGGTTGATTTTTTTCTCTAATGTTGGGAACTTATTATAAAGTATAATATCCTTATATATTTCAGGCATATTCAAACCTGCTTCAGTAAAGAAATAACAGGTTGTAAAAAATCGCATATTTATTTCAGTTGGGTTAGGAAAATCATTTTGGTCATACGTCATGTCGACTCCATACACACCATGGGGTTTGGCATCAATTCCTAGTATTGTATCTAACGCTACTCGATTTACTGTATCATCTGAATAGGTCTCACCTACCCCAGTTATACCCGTTACTCCAGATAAGGTACGGTTTCCGAATCCCCAGGATTTCCTTCTCCTAGTTTGTGCAACGACCAGTTCTCCTTCATACCAAATGGAAAGCCATGTAACTGTCTTTTCAGATTGTAATAATTCAGAAGCAGTGAATCCTCCCCAACCATTATAAAGATCTATCCAATTGGCAGCAAACTCATAATCGTTTGTAGGTAAAGCACCTTTTCCACCCGCTCCGATTGTTGAGCGTAACCAAATCTTCCCCTCCTGATTACCAAGTATATTAAAAGCCTTTTTTAAATCATCTCGACTATTAATAATCAATGTTTTTGGAACTTTTATTCCTTGTGCTTCCCATATTTCATATGATCTATATTTATCCGTACACGCCTCTATCACCTGGTGCTCTGGCATAAACAAATTTGTTCCAGTAGCTGTTATTTCATCTCTAAACTTTGAAGCTTCTAGTATTTCACGATCATTCATAAAAATTAATAAACCAGGCTTTTCCTTTTTTAACAAATTTAATAATGATTCCTTATACTTATTTCCAAAAGCATATTCATATGGGATACGATTTTTAATTTCCGCTTTAGAGGAAAATAGATTGAATGGATTTCTAGAAACACCAACTATTTTTTCCTTTGTCGCAGATTGATTAAGTGATTTAATAACATTCTCAGCAGGAGCAACACCTACATCTGTAATTGCGATTTTCTCCATATTTTACACCTCGTTCAAATTTCACATATTTTTACTTATACCTTTATAACGTTCCATGCTGTAATGCTCTTTGGCATTGACACCATCTTTTTTAATGACTTTTTTTATCGTTAAAAGTAAGATTTTAATATCAAGCCAGAAAGATTGATTGTCTACATACCAAAGATCCAACTCGAATTTTTTGTCCCAATCAATCGCATTTCTACCATTGATCTGTGCCCAGCCTGTAATACCGGGCTTTACATTATGTCTACGAGCTTGTTCCAAAGTATATAAGTTAAGATATTCAGTTAGCAAAGGTCTTGGACCAACTAAGCTTAAATCTCCTTTTATAACGTTAAAAAGCTGTGGTAGTTCATCTAAACTATATTTCCGTAGTAAGACTCCTATTTTGGTCAACCGATATTTACCCGGGAGCATATTCCCATTATCATCTCTTTTATCAATCATCGTTCTAAATTTATAAATATTGAACGGCTTTCCATGCTTGCCGGGTCTAGTTTGTTTAAAAAATATCGGAGAACCCATTTTAATTTTAATAATAATGGCTATTGCTATAATGAGGAATGAAAACATAAACAAGATGCAAAGTGCCCCTAATAAATCTATGATTCTTTTCAAAATTATAAGTTCACCTCCGATGTTAACCCCTAGATTTCTTTCATTCGATTTAAGGGATGATTATAAAAGAAAAAATATTGTCGTTTTCTATCAATATATGTTGGTTCATTTATGGTAATTTCTAATCCACTTAAAGTTTGAATCGCATTTTTTTCTAAAAATCTACGGTAATTCATTGAAAAGTTCTTTTCAATATATTCATAGGATGGAATTAATTCAAATTTCCGTCTATTATAATGATGTGCATCTGACGCAATAAAATGAACAAGCTTATGATCTAATAAGTGCAATGAAAAATTTTTAAGCCTTTTCCCATATGTACCATTGATGCTACCCGCTGTAACTTGAATTAATATTCCGCTTTTCACCCAATTATAGATTATTGAAGGATTTTTTCTTAAAACTCGGTTACGTTCTGGGTGAGCAATGATTGGTACAAAGCCACGCCGTTGTAAAAGTGTAAAAATCTTATCTATTTGCTCTGGTAAATGATGACACGGAGGCTCAATTAACATATATTTCCCAGTGTTGTTCAGAGTTAAAAAATCTTCTATTCTTTTTTCAATATCTGTCTGAATGTGATTATGTAAATGAAATTCAATACCAGGTAATATGGTTAATGGTATTGAATTATTTTTTAAGTGTATATTTGCTTCCTTAACCAAATTCTTAATTGTCAAAGGATTATTTTCATAGAAATGTTCCTTATGTTGATGTTTATGGTGAGGTGTTGCGATAACATGGGTGATCCCAGTTGCTACTGCTTGTTTGGCAAGCAGTAGCATTTCATCCCAGTTTTTTGGGCCATCATCTAATCCAGGTAAAATGTGATTATGGATGTCAACGATCATGACAAAACTCCAATCTTGATAATCATTTATTGTAAAGAAAAAAGGTAGGAGAGTCAGGTTATAAAAAGCCAACAACTCCCACAAATTCTTTTTTAAAATTGTAATTTTATTTTGTGACTAGCTTTTTATTCACAGTTTCATACCAAGCAAGTAATGCCAAACTTTCGGGTAGTTCTACATCGTCAAAAGTGACAATATCACCCTCGTTAACCTGACTCTTTAAAACTACATTTACAAGTAAGCCGATTGGCACATGATTAGGATTTTTAGAGATGGTTACTGCTTCACCTCTTACTTGGAAGCTTCCGATACCTTTTTCTATTTTCTCCCCTGGAAGTAACGTTCTTTTTGCAACTGCAGCAACACTGGCAGTAGGATTTTCTCCATTATTCAAAAGTACTCCTCCCCCGTTTATGACTCTTCTTATTGTCTTCATAATTTCTAAGTGGCAAAGATGGTAGTTTTGTAGAATGGTATAAAATGGGCCTTCCCCCATTTTAAAATACCTTAATGCATCCATTTGGTTACTATCATGTTCAGCTGTAATAAAAACTCCTGGCGGTGCTTTCGGAGCTAAAACATATTCACAAATTGGGTGCCCTAAACGCTTAGCTTCATTAGCCAATTCGGCACCGGTGTTATTCAAGTCATCCGAGCTTGGTGCCAGAAGTCCATCACAAGCAATACCTGCATTTAATCCATTCGCCACTAGCACTTGTTCAATTTGAACCTTGGTCCCATCTGTGAATGATGTAGTCATGTCAAGTCTGACACCATTTCTTTTCGACCAGTATTCCATTTCCTCCATTTTAGGATCTAAATTTAGAAACCCTTTAATATTTCCATATACTAAAGGTTTAAAACCCATCTGCACGACATTTTCATGTAAGGAGGCTAGACATCCTGGCTGATCCCCTTCAGCTTCAGTAATAAATCCTCTCTTTGCAAAATATGAACCTGTTGTCACTTGAAGTTCTGCATTCATTGTAATGACAGGTATTGATGCTTTAATTGCTTTATCAATCACCTCTGTTCCGTAAATAACATCACCACTACATTCCACAATGAGGTCGCAATTATCAATAATTTCATCTAGAGAATTCGTTAAAGCACCTACGGCTGGATAGTCTTCCATTGTAGAAATATCTCTGCGTGTTAACACACTAGAAAGCTGTAAATCATCTTGTTTGATAACTTCTATCGCTAAGCCTTTGCCTATTAAACCAGTCCCGGCTATGCCTATTCTTGTTATTTTACCCATCGTAATTCCTCCACTACTAATGTATTCTTAATAAAGAACGAAATGTTAATAATAAAATCTAACTTAAAATTATTAAATCCTTAGACGAATCTCTCTCTTCAATTTCCAATACCCCGCCATATAAATCAATTTGCTTTATAAAACCGTGCCATTCAATTAACTTCTTATACCAATTCAATGTAATTGTTTGCTCAGTTTTTTGCAGCGTACCATCTTCTAATTTTTTAAAAATTTCAAGTGCTCCGTCTGCCGCTGTATATTTTGCTTCCCAATTTAATGTTTTTACAATCTTGTCAAAATTAACCCGATATGAGCGATGATCTGGATCTCCGTACCATTCTATCTTCACATCAATTGGCAATGCAGTAGCAATTTCATCAGCAAGTCGGCCTAATTGATAATTGTTCCGATTTGAACCTATATTAAATATCTCACCATTAATTTTATTTGCTTCAGCCTCTAACAGTAGGCACATTACATCCGTTGTATCTTCAACGTGAACCATAGGTCTCCACTGAGCACCATCCCGCATTAACGGGATTACTCCTTTTTCCCATGCACCAAATGTCATACCATTTACAGCTAAATCGAATCTCATCCTTGGTGAATATCCATATACAGTTGCTTGCCTCATTACAGTAACAGTAAACCCATCATCTGCTAAAGGTATTACCCCTTGTTCTGCTTTTTCATTTGCTTTGGCGTAGACTGTTAGTGGATTTGTAAGCGAATTCTCGTCAACAATTGCCTCCTTATCCTGAAAACCATAAATACTACAAGTGGAAGGTAATATATAACGTTTTACTCCCATTTTCTTTGCTAGCGAAGCAGTATTTACTCTAGATAAATGATTAATATCATATGTAATTTCTTTGAATAATTCGCCACTAGGATCATTTGATATAGCAACTAAATCTATAACTGCATCAATTCCAACAAAGTATGATTCTGTTAATCTTCTACAATCTTCATGAACAATTGTTAAGTTAGGATGTGGCTGTAGTTTATCAACACCAAAAAAGAAACGATCAATCGCTTTAACTGAATAACCTTTATTTAATAACTTGGGTACTAGGACACTCCCAATATATCCCCCAGCTCCTGTTACAAGTATAGTTTTCAATGCATATTACCTCCTATATTAGCAAACAAGCTAAATTAAATATTAAACCGCTACAAATATATAGAATTATAGTATTTTATTCTTAATTATTCCCTTTCCTTAATTGCCAACAATAAAACTAATAAATATGTGAAATTGTACTTTTAAAGTAAATTAAAGTAATTTAGGATATCGTCAGCATTTTCAGCAATAAAAACATTCCTACTTTTGTTCGCATCGTTTTTATTTCTAAATCCATATCCGTATGTTACAGCAAGAAAGTCAATTCCTATTTGTTCTGCACCGATTGAATCATAAATACTATCACCGATTAGAATCACTTTAGATAAATCAGTTTGTTCCAATTCCTTTAAACACATTAAAAGTATATCCGATTTACTAAGTGTATCCTTAGCATCAATTCCTTTAATAAAATTAAAAAAGCCAGATAGTTCATAATGCCTTAAAATTTCTTTTGCAAAATCATCTCTTTTTAGTGTTGCAACAGCCAATTTACATTTGTTATCTTTTAAGATAGTCAATAAGCCAATTACACGGTCATAATGACTTGCCTCATATAAACCTATTTCTTTATATCTCTTTCTATAAATTTCAACAACATCTCTTGCTTTACTTTCAGAAATACCATATTCTCGCATAAAAGAGTCAAGAATTGGAGGTCCAATGAAGTTTCTTTGTTGATTATTTGTTAAATCAGGAAAGCCCATTTTATCCGCTGTGTATCTTGCACAAGTAATTATCCCCTTGGATGTGTCCAATAATGTTCCATCTAAGTCAAAAATGACAGTAGAATATTTCATTTTAAACTCCATTCATTTATAGATTTATACCTCTACTAATAAATCTAGATTATTATAAACAGTTGTGGTAACAAACTGAATTTTCATA
>NZ_JBALOP010000066.1:27497-27790 GCF_036962685.1 Bacillus sp. JJ1566
CCATTAACTGCTTTTTTATTGCTTCATTTTTCATTACAAGCTGGTTCAATTCAGCATTGTTCATTAGTTCCGTTGAATAATAGTTGGAGGTTTTATCTAAACTAAACCCATCGAAACCAGCAAGATAAACACTATCAATGGATAATCTATTTAATAAATTGAGTAACATTAATCCTGCATTATCTACTACCATGGAATCGTTAATTAGCAAATCAGAATAATTTACCATAATTGTTGAGTGTTCATTGGAGTTGGTTATATTCGAGGTAGTAATAAATAATGTTCTATTAGAT
>NZ_JBALOP010000067.1:0-16323 GCF_036962685.1 Bacillus sp. JJ1566
GTTATTGATATTTTAAAGGTAAATATTTCTCGGAGAGTTGATTCAAGAGGTTATTTATACAACATTACCGATAACCTTATACAAGGAATAAATCTTGTTGATTTTCAAAGTGATTTAGAACAAGGAAGTGGAAATGAATTAGATACAAAATTTCTTGCTATACACTCCTCATCTGCGCTAGTAGTAAATCATTTTGCTTATTTTAAGAAAAATATTGAATCTTTAAATTTGTTTTCTTTTAGTAATTTCAGTTGTTTAAAATTTGAAGAGAAATTACCCACTGGTTTAAAAGGTACACCACCAAACCTTGATGTATTAATAAAAAGCCAAGATTATTTAATAGGTGTTGAGTCAAAATTCCTCGAATTTACAGTAAAGAAAAAAGTGAAATTTTCAGATTCCTATTGTAAAGAGAACTTACCTTTCTTAGAAAATCATTGGTTTGACTTGATAAGACAATATCAAGATAAGTCTATGTATTTAGATATTGCTCAATTAATTAAGCATTCAATAGGATTGTTGAAAATTAAAGATGCTAAGAGACCTGTATTGATTTATATTTTTTGGGAACCAGAGAATCATAATGAAATTGCATTATTCAACACACATAGAGATGAATTAGTCAGGTTCACTAGGAAATTGAGCGCTATAGGGTTTGACTTTCAATGGTACAGCTATAGAAGTTTATGGGAATTATGGGATAACTACAATGACTTACGGCAATTATCACATAAATTACGTGAACGTTATTCAATAAAGTTATAAATTAATATTTTTATATAAACGAGGAGAGAATAATGGAAATAAAAAAATTAGAACATATTAATGTACGAGACATATGGAAAAGTGAACCAAGGAATTTTACTAAGTGGTTAGCAGAAAATATTGAATTCTTAAATGACAAATTGGAAATGCAATTACTTGTGAGTAAATTTTTGAAATGGGATTTAGTATTTAGCAAGTATATTAAAAAAATTGTGAATCCTAAATTCATTCCTTAAACTAAAAATTACACTTTTATTAAGGTGTCTTTCCTTAAAATTCGCATATCTCATTCAATTATATATTCAGGAATAGTTAAGATCCCGATGTTTAGTATTAATATTAGGAACAGTACCATAAGTAATGAGTTTTTTTATAATATCTAGCAACAGCACCTTTCCTACTCGTTAGGGTAGGTGCTGTTGCTTATTTGTTTGATCAGATGAAGGGAGGTAGTTAGTTGGCTCTCTGTTTTCTCTAATTGATAAATAAGTGATATCATCATAATATAAGGAGGGCTATGAGAATGGATACGATAATTTTTGATGTCGATGATACACTATATGATCAAGCACAATCTTTTCATAGTACGGTGAGGAAGCTTTTTCAAGAGCCATTTTCAGATAAAGAAATCGATCAATTGTATAAAGCTAGTCGTAAATATAGCGAGATTTTATTTGATCAAAGTGAAGCAGGTGAAATATCCCAATTTGAATGGCAAACTGGACGAATAATGGCAGCCTGTAAGGATTTTAACATCCCTATAGATACGGAAAAAGCGACTATTTTTCATGAAACATATGTTACCGAACAAAAAAACATTACCTTGTTTCCAGAAGTCGAAGAACTACTGAACGTACTTTACAAAGAAGGAAAACAGCTTGGGATTCTTACAAATGGTGAAGAAAAACATCAAGCAATGAAAATTAAACAACTCGGCCTTAGTCGTTGGATTCCGGCTGAGATGACGTTTATTTCTGGTACGATTGGTCATGCAAAACCAAAAAGAGAAGTATTTGAATTTATTGAACAGAAACTGGGCCTTGATCAAACCAAAACCGTGTATATCGGGGATAATTTTGAAAAAGATATTATCGGAGCAAAACAAGCAGGCTGGCAAGCGATCTGGATGAATCATCGTAAGAAAGATTTACCGACAAATGCTACCTATAAGCCCGATGAAGAAGTACATAGTGCCAAGGAGTTATTCGAATTATTTGCGAAAAAGGCTTAGGTCGTTATGGTAGGAATCAGCGATTGTCATCCTGGTTCCTTTTCAGGTTCCATTAAAACTTCTTATTGGTTTAATGAATAGCAATAAGCGGGTTTTTAAACAAAACGGAAGCATTTGTTTTACAAGAACTGTCATCTAAAAGGCTCTTTGCTGCGCAGTACAACGCAACTACTATTGATGGTGAAGATACAAGAACTCATATTATCTACTTTCCAAATGTAGGACAAATAACGTCCTACATGATCATTTTGTTGAGATTTCTGGTAACAATATGGATGGGATTATTGTAATCGTTCAAGATTCATAGTATCGAATATGGAATGTTGAAATGAAACTGAACCAAAGTATGACAGTCCTGAAAAGTCCGTCACAGAGCCTTTATTTTAATGTGCACTCCATTAAATAACGCTCCTTGTCAAGTTCCCTTTATGTTAAAATTTAGATAATTCTAACTACAAGGGGTGGATGGTGTGAAATTTGAAAATCAAGTGGCGCTTATTACCGGGGGAACTTCTGGAATTGGACTAAGCGTAGCAGAACGATTACTTCATGAGGGGGGAAAAGTTGTCATAGTAGGTCGTAATAGGGAACGCGGAAACTCAGCCCTAGAAAAACTGAAACATATTAGTCCACATGTTCTTTTTCTATCAGTTGATGTAAGCAAAGGAATAGAAGTAGAACAGATGGTAAAAGAAACAGTGGACACATTTGGAAAAATCGACTTTGCATTTAATAATGCGGGAAATGCGGAAGGTACGCCTGCATTGACACATGAATTCAGTGAAGAAGACTTCGATCATATGATGGGGTCTACAATCAAAGGAGTTTGGTTATGTATGAAGTATGAGCTGCAAGCTATGATTGAAATTGGTGGTGGTTCAATCGTTAATACATCATCTTTGGATGCCTTAATTTGTTCGGCATACACAACAGCCTATGCAGCTGGGAAAAGTGGAATTCTGGCATTAACCCGCGGAGTCTCCCAAGAATATGGAAATAAAGGTATTCGAGTTAATGCCATTACACCAGGTGCAATCAGGACTCCGATGATGGAACGAAAATTTGAAAACTTGACTGAAGAGCAATCAGAATGGTTAGAAGAAAAATACAACAGCCTAAATGCCCTAGGAAGAATGGGGACCTCTTCCGAAGCGGCAGATGTGGTAACCTGGTTATTTTCTAAAGAATCTTCCTTTGTAACAGGTCAAAATATCATTGTTGATGGTGGAGTTTCCATCGTAACAAAATAAAGTTTTTCGGACCTAGAACCTAGGGTGGTCTATAAGTGAAGTAAATAATGAACGAAACCGTTTCTTTTTATTACTCGCATGTTAATAAATGAGAGTAATGAAAAGATAGAAACTTTTATCAAAATCTGTATTTGAATTAGTTTCAAACCCGCCGTCAGATAGAGTATATTGTAATAGACAAATTATTATTTTTAAGAAATATAAAGCATGCAGCATTCAGCATGTTTTTTTATTTCTCTATATAAATCAAGGAAGTCGTGGAATTGGTTCATGCTGGAGAAAGTGAGGGATTGCACGTACAAAGTTTTTGTACTTATTGATTAGATATAAAAATCATTGGATTATAAAAAAGGATAGCAAGTAAAATTTTCGATAAAGAAGAGGAGGTACAAATAAAAGTTTTTATGAAACGGGACATGTAAATGAAAAAAGGGGTATGTGACCCCATTTTTCATCCCTTTTTTAGCAAGGGGCGCTCCTGTAAGTATAATGCTATATCTGGACTGTTTCCTTCAACAATCTCCTCTACAATCAACTTTGAAAGCAATTGGCTATAAACCGTCCCGTTATCACCAAAGGCAAATAGAAAATAGCTATTAGGATATTCTTCATATTTACCAATAATCGGAATGCCATCTAAAATGCCCCCATAAAATGCAGTCAAGTAATATTCGGGCTGTACTCTAATATTAGGAAACATTTTATTAAACTCTTCAATTAGTTTATTTTTTTTGTGAATCAGTTTACTGTCGCGGTCTTCAGGATATGTGGTAGTATCGTCAAGTCCACCTATGATAATTCTGTTATCTCTAGTTGTACGCAGATATAAATAGGGGCGGGCCGTTTCCCAGATAAGTGTCCGATTATACCATTCAGAGAGATCTTCAACTGGATTGGTGGTTATCGTATATGTACTTACAAAGGAAGCTTTTTTCTCCTTTTTAATTTCTATTCCTTCATAACCTGCTGCAAAAATAACATAGCGTGCTTGGATAGAACACTCATTCTTTGTAGAAACAATCATCTTTCTAACTTCCTTATCATAATGGTGACCGTTCATTTCTGTATGTTCATATACACGGATTCCTTTTTTGGTGGAGTAATCCAACAAAGCATGGGTGAATCGGAAAGGGTTGATTTCTGCATCATTGTACGAATAAATAGCGGCATCTCTGCTAAAAGGATATCTTGCTTCAATATCTTCCATTGTTAGAAAAGAAAGTTCACAATTATTCTGCTTTAAAAATTCATATTCTTTTTTTAGGCTTTCCACGTCTTCTGCACAGCTAGCAGAATAAAGAGTATCTCTTCTGTTGAATTCACAATCAATTGAGAAAATTTTTGAGGATGCTTCAATGTCATTAATGGCCTCTTTTAGTAGGTGTAAATGCCTCTTTATGTAATTTTCTCCAAAGGTATTGATCAGATCTGTAAACATTTTTTCACCGGAGTATTGAATGAGAGCTGTATTCGTACTAGTGCTACCGCTGCCAACTTTTGATTTTTCAATTACAACCACATCTAAATTAGTATCAGCAAGATAATATGCACACTGTGCCCCGGAACTTCCACCTCCAATAATTAATACATCACAAGATAGGTCTTCTCCCAATGCTGGGTATGAGGGAGCATCATGAAAAGTAACAGGCCAATAATATGTTCCAGATTGTAAATTCATTGATATCACCCCAGGTATAAAAAGTATAAAGTTAATATACCCAAGCATATTTTTTACATGCCAAAATGACACTCGGACTTAAGGGTCAGCCGTACGGGAATGGACCGTTTTGGATTAAATATAGCTGTTAAAGTTCTGGAAGGTACCCCAATTTTCCTGTCTTGCAAACTGTGGATACGTGGAGATAAAGGTAATAATGATGGGAACCCAGTCTAAATGTGGGAATGTGTTGAAAAATAATCGATCACCATAGCGAATTGCTGTTAATGCAAGTGGTAATTCACGTCTAAATATTTCATTTCGTTTTGCTGCTACATTCTGGTTAAATTGTCCTTGATCTATATATAAATAAACACAATAATAAAAGGAACTTCCACTTAGCCTCCATTCGCCTAAGACCTCATCTCTCATTGAATTGATTTTATTCCAGGCATAATCAAATCCAATGGTTAAAAATAGGTCTCCTGTTAAATCAGAGTGTGTTAGTGTGTAACGTCTTGGTATAACAGGATGCGTAGAGGTAACACCATCCATATATTCAACAGATAATTTTTCAGGATAAAAAGTGCTCACGTAATCAACTCCCATCTTTTTTAATAGATATATGTCTTAATCCTAAAAAGATTTAAGTTTTTTGTCATTATAAACAAAAATAGCTCTACGCATAGGGTAGAGCTACTTTTTAGTTCCGAAACAAAGATGGTTATGAAAGGAAAATTTCCTTATTATCACCCCTCTGATTGAAGGACATGATCCATTCTCTCTTCGAATAAAACTTGCGGCCTTTTCACATGTTTCTCGATTGCAGTTGAAAGGACACCATCCGTCATTTTATAAACTTTGTCACAATAACTTACGAGCCGAATATCGTGGGTTACCACAATGGTCGTTGTATTTTTCTGCTTCGTTACCTCTTTTAATAGACCCATAACTTCATAGGCTCGGTCTGAGTCAAGGGAGGCTGTCGGCTCATCAGCCAAAATAATTGAAGGATTGCTATACAACGCCTTCGCGATAGCTACACGCTGGCGTTCCCCACCGGATAAATCGGAGGGATATTTCATGAGTAAGTCAGCTATACCTAAGTCTTCGTATAGTTGATTTCGTTCCTGTTTTGTCATATTTCCTTTTTTCACTTTGTCCAACAGTTTCAATTGATTGGCTACAGTGAGAAAGGGAACTAAGTTGGACGCTTGTAAAACAAATCCGATTTCCTTAAGTCGTATTTGTGAGCGTTCTTTTTCGTTTAAAGCGGTAAGGTTTTGCCCATTGATGATGACATCACCTGAAGTAGGTGATAATAACCCTCCAACAATAGTAAGAAAGGTACTTTTTCCAGATCCTGATGGCCCAATGATGGCAATCAATTCACCACGGTTAGCATGAAAATCTGTTTCCTTTAAGGCTTCTACCATCTTATGACCACTACCAAAACTTTTCTTTACTTGATGTAACTCTAATACCGCCATGATTAGCCTCCTATCGCTTTCAGTGGATCAATTCGAACAATCGTCAAGACTGAGAAAACGGCACCGGCAGTTGCAACAATTATTAGGATTAGCCCATAAAATATCATTATGGCCAGATCAAATGAAACAGGAACAGCAGCTGGTAAAAAGGCTCCTGAAAGGAGTGTTAAGACAAATCCCAGCATTGTCCCGATAAACGCTAAAATAAAGGTTTGTGCTACAACAGACCACGATAAATAAGAACTGGAAATACCCTGAGCTATCATAACCCCGAACATACTGATCTTCTGTACGGTTAAAACATACAAGAAAATGGCTACGATGATGGATGAAATACCGAATAGAAAGTAAATCATGAAATTTAAGGTAAGTTTCTGTTCCGTATAACCAGGTAAATTTTCAATGAATGATTGAATTTCAATGGTCTCCAAGTCAGTATTTTGGGTGAGATTTGTAATAGACTCATCCTGAACAACAATCCCGTTAATTTGGTCTACTTTCTGTTCAGCTCCTTCACCAAATTTAATTTGGTGGAAGGTTTCAAGATTGGAATATAGAACAGGTGCAGCATTAAATCGAGCTTGATCTGTAAATCCAACGATGGTTAACAGTTGGTCACTGGAGGATAGGGATAATTGATCACCTAAATTGAATCCCATTTCTTTAAGAAAATCGTCGGCAATAACCTCATTGGTCCTTACAAAAGGCTTTCCTTCCGTCACATCCGGCATCAGAAATTCTTCTTTTTTAATACCAAAGAGAGATACATTTTGCTTGTTTTCCCCGTTATTGGCAATCGCGTTTAGCTGACCAATTACAGCCGTTTTTTTCGCTTTAATGTCTTTAAGTTGATCGGTGGACATGAATGATTGGTATAAGCTTTTATCTGATTCCTCGGTTAGGATAATAGCCGTTGCATTCCATTTATCAACGGCTTCCCTATTCAGACTAGCGAGACCAGTTGCAAGTCCAGAGAGAAAAAATACAAGATAAGAAACAAGCATTAAAATTCCTGTAATTAAGGTGAAGCGAAGTTTATTTTTTTTAATTTCCTGCCATGCTAAGAACACCATTTCACTCCCTTTCTAATAACATATAAGATTTATAATTTATTTCATTATTAACTAAGACAACTCACTTTGTCAAATGTTTGTATAATTATATTTTATAAACATTATACATTCGCGGTGGTGTTTGATCATTAAGAAGGAGATCCTTCAACTTGAATCTTTGTACAACGTTATCTGGACAACATTGTACAAGCTAAAAGCATTGGTTATACTTAATATATCTACAGGATCTGGACAAGGTAGTAAGGGGATGAACGGAATGATTCAATCAGATGAAAAAGGGTTATTTACCATTCAACAAGTTGCAGATATGACCGGATTATCGAAACAAGTGATTAGGAAATGGGAAGAACGTTATGGGATTATTCAACCGAAGCGTTTAGATAATGGTTATAGAATATATAGTCAACAGGATGTAAAAATGCTTTTAAGAATCAAATCACTTTCGGAACAAGGTCACTCGCTAAAACAAGCGGTTCTTCTTGTAAAAGAGTTTGCTGAAGAGCCCGAAGTACCAATACAAGAGGAAAAATTACCTAATTACGAGCAGTGGAATGAGTATGTCCTCAAGCTTCTAGAAAAAGGTAGGCACTGTGACGAAATAGAATTAACGTATATTTTAAAACAAGCATACCATCATTTAGGGTTAGAGCGCTTTTTAACAAATATCGTGGTTCCTTTTTTAAAAGAGGTAGGGAAAAAGTGGGAGAACCATGAGTGGGATGAATATCAGGAATCTGTATCAAGTCTTGTTGTAAGAGACTTCTTAGTTCAAATTAGACGAAATTATCAATATCGGGAAGATGCACCATTCGTTCTCGGAGCATGTCTGCCTTATGAACATCATGAAGTACCGCTGCACCTGACCTTATTGCAGTTCATGATGAAAGGGTGGAAAACCCAATTGATCGGGGCATCTCCAGCACCAGGAGCAATAGAATCATTGGTAAGCAAATTAAAGCCGAATGTGGTTTTGCTGTCCGCTACAACCGCCATACCTTTTGAAACAGATCCTCATCTTTTAGAAAGATTGGAGCAATTTGCTGAAAAGCAAAAGGATATAGTCTTCTACCTTGGTGGTCAAGGGGCAGTCACCTATCTTGCGAATTATAAACCACAGGCCATCATTGTGACGAATTCCATTGCAGACATTTTAAAATAGAACATAGAAGCCGCGCAATGCGGCTTTATTTTATAAAGCAGTTGGTTTTAGATTGCTAGCTAAGTTCGGCTAAAAGGGAGTTGTGAATTTGAGGATTTATTGGTTCTAGTAGACTATGTAAAAAATAAATTCTCAAAGAAGAAGTTTTAATAAATGGTCATTCTTACGTTACATACATAGGGATGAAAGCCAGAAATCAAGCTCCTGAAAAATATGCTGCAGTATCGGGATAGGTCAATTTTCTAACTATGTTAATAGTGAAGTAGATAGCTTCAACTATACATTAGACAAGCACATCAAGCTGGAAATCAAAAGGATGTAAATAGACTCAAGCTTCTTGAAAATTCATTTAAAAAAGGGAAACTCATAGCTATTAGGATATTCCTTGTATTTACCTATAATCGGCATGCCGTCAACTGTGCCTCCATAAAATGCAGCTAAATAATATTCTGGCGGCACTCTAATATTAGGAAACATGTTATTAAATTCTTCTATTAGTTTATTCTTTTTGTGAATGAGTTTGCTATCACGGTCTTCAGGATATGTAGCATTGTCATCAAGTCCTCCTATGATGATCCGGTTATCCCTCGTAGTACGCATAAATAAATAGGGACGCGCAGTTTCCCAAATAAGTGTCCTGTTATACCATGCAGAAAGGTCTTCGACGGGACTGGTTGTAACCGTATATGTACTCACAAAGGAGGCTTTTTTTCCTTTTTGATTTCCATACCCTCATATCCTGCAGCAAAAATAACATACCGTGCTTGAATGAAACGTTTGTTCTTCGTGGAAATTATCATCTTTCCTCGTTCTTCATCGTAAGAGTGTCCGTTCATTTCTGTATCCTCAAATACACGGATCCCTTTTTTTGAGGCGTAATCGAATAGGGCATGGGTGAATCTGTAAGGATATATTTCTGCAACATGATATGAATAAATAGCAGCTTCCCTGCTAAAAGGATATTTTGCCTCAATCTCTTCCTTTGTTAAAAATGTTAGATCACAGTTATGTTTTTTTAAAAATTCATACTCATTTTTTAGTTTTTCAACATCTTCTGCACAACTAGCGGAATATAGGGTATCTCTTCTGTTAAATTCACACTCAATTGCCACATTCTTCGAGCTTTCCTCGATTTCATTAATAGCTTCCCTTAGTTATACTTAATGTCTTTCTATGTAATCCTCTCCAAAGGTGTTGATCATATCTGTAAACATTTTTTCACCGGAGTATTGAATGAGGGCAGTATTAGTGCTTGTACTACCACTTCCTATTTTCCCTTTTTCAATGACAACCACATCTAGATTAGAATCAGCAAGATAATAAGCACACTGTGCCCCGAAGCTTCCACCACCAATGATTAACACATCGCAAGATAGGTCTTTTTCTAATGCTGGGTATGATGGAGCATCAGGAAAAGTAATGGGCCAATAATAGGTACCAGACTGTAAATTCATTTTTATCCTCCCAGTTTTACAAAAATATAATGTTAATATATCCAACCATATTTTGTACATGCAAAAGGTGCGTCATGTAAACGGATATGTTTATATAAAGGGGAATATTTAGTGGAAAACGATGACAAAGTTAATATTAGGTACGTGAAACTTCTCTCACATGACATGGACAAGCAAAGATTATAAAAATAAATAGGATTTGGTAAGGAACATTTCGTGGATTTTATCTATGCATGACTTAGATAAATCTACTGGATTTGTATTACTAACAAATTTTTAAAAGGAGAGCATATATAAATGCTCCCCTAGTTACTAACGACGATGTTCAACAAGGTCGATTGCTCCTAGTACTATGTGGGCTAAACCAAAACCGAATACTGTGTTTGCAACCATTTTATTGGAACCGCGTTTTTGTTTTAATGCGTAGCCAGCAGCAGTAACTGCGGTACCCAAT
Organism: Bacillus sp. JJ1566; assembly: GCF_036962685.1. Taxonomy (NCBI): domain Bacteria; kingdom Bacillati; phylum Bacillota; class Bacilli; order Caryophanales; family Bacillaceae; genus Bacillus; species Bacillus sp. JJ1566. The sequence goes on from NZ_JBALOP010000067.1 coordinate 10,534, forward strand.
ACTGTTGGGATTATGCCTTCACGAATATTCAAAATTTAATCCCTCCGCATCGAAGTTAGTTGGTGCATTAACACCAGTCATAGTTTTACCCGTAATTTCTATTATTATGTTTTTTAATTTAAGAGAATGAACGTTCGTTTAATGGAGCAACAAGTTGCTAGAATTAATTGCTCACTAAGTTAGTTAGAAATATTTTTGATAAACTCCTTTCTAAGACGACTGCTTGTCCCGGTAAATATTCAAGTAGTTTCATTATTCTTATATCCAATCAAAATCTGTATCACTTCATAGGGTGCCCCATTATTTATAAAGTGTGTGGTGCACAACTGTGTCTCAGTTGGTGCGGACCACTGTTGTTTGAAACATTAAAACAACATATTGATCTTAATCAGCTTCAACTAGAAGATCAATTGTTACAAGGATTAAAGGGAATGGCCCTACAAAATAAACAACTAAATCGTGTAACGGACAAGATTAATAAAGAACTGAGTTAGTTGGCTAGGATAAACATGTAACTCCACATGGATATCGTGCCTCCATAAACCACAATACTAGATGAGCGAGGTATGGCACTCCTTACCATGATGAGTTTAGGTTATTTCTACCCCTGAGTTAAGAAAACAAGTCAAAAAATCACAGGAAGTAATTAATTTACAGCTACTAGAATGGAGATCATGTATTTGGAAGTCAAGCATTTATTGATACATCAATTTTCTCTACGCACTTACTAAAAAGTCGTGAAGAAAAAATGAAATTCCTTACTTAGAAAAGAAGATATGAACAATGAACAGATATCTAATGAAATTATAGGTTCAAATTGAATCTTCTTAAAAATTAGTATAATCGGATATCTAAATTATTAGATAACTTACCAAATTTAAAATTTCATTTTAAATCATATTAGTAAAACAGTATAACCTTGTTTGAAATACGTTTTAAAAAAATTAACGAACCGTATTGACGGATAATTCAAAGTATTATATATTATTAAATAATTACGAAAGTAAAAAAAACATATTAAAAGTTAGGAGAATTAAATCAAACTGAGGTCGTTTGAAAAAGGTCATATGAGGATAGAATGAACACATTTTTATGCAAAAGCTGGTGTCAGATGATTTTTAAATGAGATAAATGTAAGAATTCAAAGATATTAGAGTTTCACTAAAAAATGTGCAAAAGAGCAATACAGGATAAGAAAAGTAAAAAAATGAGATGAATTTCTTGAAAGAGTCAAGCATTTTTAATTATCTAATCCTAGTAACCAGCTTGAGGAACTCTAGGCATTCAAGAAATGTAACTTCGGTTTAAAGGCAATAAGTTTTAATTTGTATTTAAATCAAATTAATAAAACTGTATTACCATGTTTGAAATATGTACAAATAAAATAAATCATCTGATAATTAAGGGTATTTTATATCATTAAAAATAAACGAAAGAATAATAAACGTATTATAAGATGAATCGAACTGAGGTTCTTTTGAAATAGTTCATATGAGGATAAATGAATACATATTTATGCGAAAAGCTGGTATTAGAAGTTTTGGACGAAAATCAATGAAACCATTCATCTAGTTGTTATGAATGAAAAAATATGCGGTTTTTATTGAGATATTAATAAGCTCGAATCAAGAGATACAATTTGTATGGGTTCTTAAATAGGATGGGTTGTGCCTCTTTATAATACTGCTTCTGGAAAACTACTTCTAAGCTTTCAAAGTTAATATTTTTTAGACGAATGTTTGGAAGCGATTACAATCGGATCTTTTACGCATGGAACAATAACTCATAAAAATGACTTTAAAAATAACTTAAGAATTATTAGAGAAAAGGGTTATTCCTTTGATAATAAAGAAAGGATTGAAGGATTAAAATGTATTACGGTTCGATTACAAATGCGAATGGACTAACAGAAGCCTCCATTTGCATATCTGGTTCAAGTAGCAGAATGAGCATTAAACAAGATCAGGTTATTGAATTATTGTTGGAATATGCATCATTAGTTTCAAAAAAACTAGCAAAAAAGTTCAGGGTTAATAATTAGATATTAATATACATAATAAGGAGGATTAGATATGGAAAATCTGTCATTAAAATTAGTTAGTAGAATAGGCGATAATGGTGACTTAATTGGTAAACAACAATTAAATTTGTCTGAAGATGAACTACGTAAATTATACAAGAAAATGCTAGCTGCTAGATTATATGATGAAAGGGCATTTCGCTTACAAAGGCAAGGTAGAATTGGAACCTATCCACCTTATAGTGGACAGGAGGCCGCACAGGTAGGAAGTGCCTTTGCACTTGAAAAAGGAGATTGGCTATTTCCTTACGGAAGAGACTTAGCAGCTTGTTTTACTTTTGGAAAAGATATGAAGACAGCCTTACTTTATGCAATGGGGCATAAAGACGGAAGTAATGTTGCTGATGATGTAAATATTTTTCCATTAGCAATTATGATTCCCCCTCAAATCCCTCAAGCAGTTGGAGCCGCATGGGCAAGTAAACTAAAGCGAGAAGATCGGGTAGCGTTAACAACTTTTGGGGACGGAGCTACCTCAAAAGGGGATTTTCATGAAGGACTTAATATGGCGGCTGTATTAAAAGTGCCAGTTGTATTCCTATGTCAGAATAACAAATGGGCGATTAGTGTTCCCATTGAGAAACAGATGGCTACGGAGACGATTTCTCAAAAAGCAATCGCATATGGAATGCCTGGGGTTAGAGTCGATGGAAACGATGTATTAGCTGTTTACGAAGTCACAAAGGAAGCGATAAATCGTGCTCGTAATGGTGAGGGCCCAACTTTAATCGAAGCAGTTACATATCGAGTTGGACCACATACAACATCTGATGATCCAACTAGATACCGTGAAGATACTACTGCAAAAGAATGGCGAACAAAGAGAGATCCGGTCTATTTATTTAAGAACTTTTTACTAAAACAAGGATTTTGGACTGAGGAAGAGGATGTTGAAACAGCGGAAAGAATGAAGAACGAGATTAGTGAGGCTGTAAAAGAAGCTGAAAGCATAGCTAAAACCAAACTATCCGATATATTCGATCATGTCTATGAAACACCAACACCTGATTTAATTATACAAAAAGAGGAAATAAATAAAAGGCAACTTATTCATAAATAAGGGGGGATTGTAATGGCGCTTAAGACAATTGTTCAGGCTGTTAACGAAGCAATGGATCATGCTTTAGAACAGGATCCAAATGTGATTGTATTAGGTCTTGATGTGGGAACAAATGGTGGAGTATTTAGAGCAACAGAAAAACTGCAGGAAAAGTATGGTGAGCATCGGGTTGTAGATACACCGTTAGCAGAATCAGGTATGGTTGGTTCAGCAATTGGACTTGCAGCAAACGGAATGAAACCAATTGTAGAGTTACAGTTTATGGGTTTCATATATTCTGCAATGGATCAGCTGTGTTCACAGGCAGCGAGGGTCCGTTTCCGTACTGGAGGAAGGTTCACAACCCCAATGGTCATAAGGGGACCCTTTGGCGGAGGAGTTCATGCTTTGGAACTTCATTGTGATAGCTATGAATCTTTCTTTACACACACACCAGGTTTAAAAGTTGTTATTCCAAGTTGCCCTTATGATGCAAAAGGTTTGCTTTTATCAGCGATTAACGATCCAGATCCAGTGGTCTTTTTTGAACCTATGAAAATTTACCGTTCAATCAAAGAAGAAGTTCCAGACGAGCCATACACAGTACCACTAGGAAAAGCAAAGGTTGTACGAGAGGGAGAAGATGTAACAATCATCAGCTGGGGAGCACCAGTACATATAGCAAAAAAGTCAGCTGAAAAATTAGAGAATGAGAAAGGTTTATCAGTTGAGGTTATTGATTTAAGAACTTTAGTACCATTTGACACAGAAACGGTTATTAACTCAGTGAGGAAAACTGGAAGAGTAATTGTCATGCATGAAGCTGTTAAAACAAGTGGCTTTGGGGCCGAAGTTGCATCCAGAATAATGGAAGAAGCATTCATGTATTTGGAAAGTCCAGTTGAAAGAGTCACTGGTTTCGATACTCCATATCCTTTTCCACAGGTGGAACATGAATGGATGCCGAATGAGGAGAGACTTTTGAATGCTGTTGATAAAGTATTAAATTATTAAATTTTTGGAGGTGATAAAATGATTTTTGAATTTAAATTACCTGATGTGGGGGAAGGAATTGCAGAGGGAGAAATTGTGAAATGGTTTGTTACGAAGGGAAAAACAATTCAGGAGGATGAACCAATTGCCGAGGTTCAAACAGATAAAGCCTTGATAGAAATTACATCACCTGTAAGTGGAAAAGTAAGGGAAATTTTCTACGAAGAAGGTGAAGTTGCTGAAGTAGAATCTGTAATTATTAGTTTTGATATTCATGATAAACAGTCTTTAATTGATACCAACAATGAATCTATTACTATAAATCCAGAAAATGAAACAAGACGTACTTATAATAGTGATGAAAATCTTCCTCTGAAATTGGGAAAAAAAAGAGTAATCGCTACTCCAACAGTTAGAAGAATTGCCCGCGAATTAAAGGTCGACTTATCACTTGTTGTTCCGTCTGGTAAAAATGGAAGAGTCCTAGCAGAAGATGTTCATCGGTATAAGGAAGAACAAGATCATGCAAAGAATCCTACGATGGAAAAAGAAGTAAAACAGGTAAGTGAAAGTGTACATGAGCAAAAAATAATCCACTCAGCAAATAACTTAGTAGAAAGAGTACCACTGAGAGGTTTACGCCGAAGTATATCAAAAAAAATGACACAATCCACACAAATTGCGGCCCAGTCTACAATTTTAGAAGAGGTTGATGTCAGTAAGCTTGTTACTCTCCGAAAGGAATTATCATTGAAAGCTAAAGAAAAAGGGGTCCATTTAACATATTTGCCTTTCATCATAAAAGCTATTATTTCAGCTCTTAAGGATTTCCCTTATTTGAATGCTTCTATAGATGATGAAAAAGAGGAAATTATTTTAAAAAAGTATTTTAATATTGGAATTGCAGCAGATACACCAAACGGACTTATTGTTCCTGTCATTAAACATGCTGACCAAAAAAGCATGTTAACCTTAGCAAATGAAATTACTAACTTGGCCGAGAAAGCGAGAAATAATACTTTATCTATGGATCAATTAAAGGGAGGAACCTTTACGATTACGAACATTGGCTCAACTGGTGTTGGACTATTCGGAACTCCAATCCTTAATTATCCAGAAGTTGCAATTCTTGGCGTACATCGTATTCAGAAGAAACCAATAATAACGGAAAAGGAAGAAATCGAAATTCGTGACATCATGGGGATTAGCTTAAGTTTTGATCATCGTTTAATTGATGGAGCAATGGCTTCTTACTTTTTAAAGCATTTCATAAGTTATTTGGAAAATCCAAATTTACTATTCATGGAAATGGTCTAGTAAATAACTAAATTAAAAGAGTGATAGGAGGAAAATTAAATGATAAAGAAGTCTTTAACTTTGATGATTCTTGTATTCTTGCTTTTACTGACGGCTTGTAATAGTTCTGCTAAGCCAACAGATGTCGCCGAAAAGGATAGCACTGCTGGAAAATCACAANNTAAAATCGGTTTTATCTCTGCTGCCACTGGACTCGCTTCTTCTCAAGGTAAGCCAGAAATGGATACAGCTAAATATTTAGAAGAGAAAATTAATGAAGAAGGCGGCATAAATGGAAAAAAGGTAGAAATCATCAAGTATGATTCTGAAAGTGATGAAACATCCGCGGTTCTGGGAATGAAAAAAATGGTAAATGAAAATG
>NZ_JBALOP010000068.1:0-189 GCF_036962685.1 Bacillus sp. JJ1566
TAGGCACCAAAAAAGATCAACCGATATGGTTGGTCTTTTTTTTGAATCAAAACCGGGAGGTTTTGTATAAACAAAGGTCTACAAACTGAGTTAAAATGATAATAATAAAGGGATGGGTTTTGAGGAGCGAAGAGTTCAAGGAAGCAAGGGAGCGACAACCGGAATGTACTGTGTACATGAGGATTGGAG
>NZ_JBALOP010000068.1:309-14855 GCF_036962685.1 Bacillus sp. JJ1566
GCACCAAAAAAGATCAGCCGATATGGTTGGTCTTTTTTGTATTGGTTGTGTAGTAAGGGTTTTGGTTTGTTCCAGATTTAAGATTGAGCCGGGGAAAAGAGGAATGCAAAGCTCAGATACGTTTCTACATTTCGATAGTAGTGAGGAAAAAGGTAACGCAAGTTAGTAAATCGTTCCCGACTACTGGTTTAGATGAGGAAAAGAGTAACGCAAAGTATTGAATCGTTTCCATTTGGGCTTAGGATAAAAGAAATGGCAACGTAAGCGGGTGATTGTGCCTGTCTTAAGAATCGAATAAAAAGAGTAAAGGTATATCACTAAGTTATAAAACGATAAGTGATATACCGCAAACACCTTCAATATCCCTCAAACCCCATCAATTTTCTCTTTTAAAAAGAGATAGAGCAGATATGGGACTTTATCTGCCGATACCGCTAGGAACTGTCTAATAAACGGATAATCGTTACTAGAGTATGAATGAAGCAACTCGCTCCACCACTCCGTTTCATATCTCGATATCATACTTAGATTATACAGTAATAAATAATGTGTCATTATTTCTGGGAAAAACGTTAAGAGTTCACGCTCCTTTGGTAGATAGTACGTGTTTTCGTATAAATGATACAAAAGTGGTGAGCTTGCTAGTGGCAAAAGAAAGTTTTTCGTATTGACTTTTATCGAGATTGGATCACGATCATTTTTTTCCGATACCCTATTACTAGGTGATATTGGAAACGGAAGCGTGTTTGTAATAAAATCCAAGAATCTCCGTGATGTCATGTGATAACTATCTAATGCTTCTATTGGGATGATGAGCGCATTTTCACCGGTAATGGGTGTTTCAAAATACAGATGTTGTTGAAAATGCAAACTGAATAAATTTTGTAATTCGGGAATTCTTTTGAATAACTGTTCCATTGTGAACTTTTCACCTTCCATTTGTTTCACATGGAACATACGTTCAGAAAAATGGGAAAATAATCCGTTTTTTTGGACCTTTACTTCATCATGGAAAAACTCATAGCTTTGCTTTTTTCTTTTTCTTGTCGAGACTCCATGTGCCAGTACAGAGGTAGATTCCGGATACTGAGGATCTACGGTAAGAAGGCAAGCTTTTAACAGCTGAACCATGCCGTAAAAAAGAAGAACGGGTTTAATCGACAATGGTGCATTTTGGGAAAGTTGGTAATAGTTTTGACCATGCTCCAAATAATAAATAAACGGATAGCTGTTTTCATAACTTTTTTTATCTGCATCGGGGACAGCTGCTTTTTCATAGCATCTTTGAAGTAAGTGCTGAGTTGTATTGGCTGCATGTAGTGCATTAAATGATTGCCATATAAAACGATAATCAAACAAAGTCGAAACCTCCAATTAACAAACAAAGAAAAGTGCAAGACTAGTGAACGAATTAATAATAAAAAACTCAGAATTATTAAACATATCGTTACTTTCTTGACAGTAGTTTACCCAGTTGATAATCTACTAATAATATTTTGCAATCGAAGGGGGATTTATTACAATGTGGGAAACGAAGTTTGCTAAAGAAGGGTTAACATTTGATGATGTATTACTATTACCGGCTAAGTCAGAAGTATTACCTAAAGATGTAAATCTTGGGGTTAAATTAACAGAAACACTTAAATTAAATATCCCTATTATTAGTGCGGGTATGGATACTGTTACTGAGCACGAAATGGCAATTTCAATGGCACGTCAAGGCGGATTAGGTATCATTCATAAGAATATGTCGATTGAGCAACAAGCTGAACAGGTTGATAAAGTAAAGCGTTCAGAAAGTGGCGTAATCACCGATCCATTTTTCCTAACTCCGAGTCATCAAGTATTTGATGCAGAGCATTTAATGGGGAAATACCGTATTTCAGGTGTCCCAATTGTAAATAATCCACAAGAGCAAATTTTGGTTGGTATCTTAACCAACCGTGACCTTCGTTTTATTCAAGATTATTCCATTCAAATTTCCGATGTTATGACAAAGGAAAATCTCGTGACTGCCCCTGTTGGTACGACTTTAGAACAGGCAGAAAAGATTTTACAAAAATATAAAATAGAAAAGCTCCCTCTTGTTGATGAAAGTGGAGTATTAAAAGGACTTATTACAATTAAGGATATTGAAAAAGTCATTGAATTCCCGAATTCAGCAAAAGATGCGCAGGGGCGTTTATTAGTAGGAGCAGCTGTTGGTGTATCAAAAGATACAATGCCTCGTGTTGCTAAGCTTGTAGAAGCTGGAGTTGATACGATTGTTGTGGATACGGCACATGGTCACTCAGCGGGTGTTCTTGAAACGGTGAAAGTCATTCGAAACCAATATCCAAGCTTAAATATTATTGCAGGTAACGTTGCAACTGCTGAAGCTACTAGAGCTCTCATTGAAGCTGGTGCGAATGTCGTAAAAGTGGGAATTGGACCTGGTTCTATTTGTACAACACGTGTAGTTGCAGGTGTTGGTGTTCCTCAGATTACAGCTGTTTATGACTGTGCAACAGAAGCTAGAAAACATGGTGTTTCGATTATCGCAGACGGCGGTATAAAATACTCTGGTGACATTGTAAAAGCATTAGCTGCTGGAGGACACGCAGTAATGCTTGGTAGCTTACTTGCCGGTGTATCAGAAAGTCCAGGTGAAACAGAAATATTCCAAGGCCGTCGCTTTAAGGTATACCGTGGTATGGGATCTGTTGCTGCAATGGAAAAAGGAAGTAAGGATCGTTATTTCCAAGAGGATGCGAAGAAGTTTGTTCCTGAAGGCATTGAAGGACGCCTTCCATACAAAGGACCACTTGCAGATACACTTTATCAATTAATTGGCGGTATTCGTTCTGGAATGGGTTACTGTGGAACAAAGGATTTAGAAGCGCTAAGAGATAATGCCCAATTTATTAAAATGACAGGTGCAGGTCTTCGTGAAAGCCATCCACATGATGTTCAAATCACGAAGGAAGCACCAAACTATTCAACATTATAAGAAAGATTTCGACAAAATAATCCATTGGTAGGATTTTTATATTGTGGTAGATAGAGTCATGTACTCTGTCTATTTTTTTTGAAGCCAATATGTTAAAATGAGTTTTGTGCGTAATACGAAAGTGGAGGTTTAAAACGTGAAAAAACAAACACAAAAAAGATTGATAATTAGTTTACTAGCAGTCTTTTTGCTATCGCTTATAGTAGGGCAAGTACCTCCGGCAAAGGCGGCGCCTGCTCTTGATATAAATGTTAAAAATGCAATATTGATTGATGCAAATACAGGGAAAATTCTATATGAAAAAAATGCAGAACAAGCAGCTCCAATTGCAAGTATGGTTAAAATGATGACCGAGTACTTAGTATTGGAAGCTATTTCTGAAGGTAGACTGTCATGGGATCAAACCACTCAAATTAGCCAATATGCGTATGATATATCTGCAAATAATAACTTTTCAGGTGTTGGCTTACGATTAAATCATGATTATACGGTCGAAGAGCTTTATAAAGCCATGGCGATTTATTCTGATAATGCAACAACAATTACATTAGCAGAATTACTAGCTGGCACGGAGGGCGAATTTGTAAAGCTAATGAATAAAAAGGCAGAAGAATTAGGTCTTCCTGACTATGAATTTGTTAATAGTACAGGGCTATCCAATTCAATGCTAGGTGATAACTATCCCGAAGGAACAAATCCCGATGGAGATAATATGCTATCAGCAGAATCTGTGGCATTATTAGCCTATTCATTAATTAAGGATCATCCAAATGTATTGGAAATTTCAAGTATCCCACAGCTAGATTTTTACGGTGAAAAACTTGATAACTGGAATTGGATGTTAAACCATGATCCAAGCGTTTCTCCATACCTTGCTCAATTCCATTATGAGGGAATGGATGGATTAAAAACTGGTACTACACCTGCAGCGGGTTATTGCTTTACTGGAACAGCAGAACGAAATGGGAAAAGATTAATTTCTGTTGTGATGGGCGCTTCAAGTGAACCAGAACGTTTCAAGGAAACTAGTAAACTCCTAGATTTTGGTTTTAATAATTTTGAGCAAATTGAAGTTTACCCGGAAGGCTATCAATTAAAGGGTAATAAAGAACTAAAGGTTGTTAAAGGGAAAGAAAAACAAGTCGAAATTTCAACTGAATCACCTGTCAGACTTCTCGTTCCGAAGGGTGTAGATAAGTCGGCATTTAAAGCAAATTATGTATATGATGAAAAACTTGTTTCGAAAGACAAAGAACTGACAGCACCATTTAAGGAAGGTACAAAGGTTGGTCATATGGCTGTTTCCTATGATGGTGATGATTTAGGATATATTACACCAGGTGGCGATGATAAATTACAGGTTGCGCTTGTTACAGATACTGGTGTTGAGAAAACAAACTGGTTTGTTCTCATGATGAGAGGAATCGGTGGATTTTTTGGTGATATTTGGTCAAGTGTCGCGGATACTGTAAAAGGCTGGTTCTAAACTTGTTAGCAACATCCTCCTTCTATTTTTAGAAGGAGGATTTTTCAATTTTTCCCAACATGTACTATTTTGGTGTATTTACTAGGAAATATAGAGAAATTGCGTTAGAATAATCTTAAGATTTTTTTAATGGGCGTCTATTATCTATTAAAATGTGATATGATATAGCCTATAAATAAGCTAATTTAACATCTTATTGGAGGAATTGTAATGGCAAATACAGGTACAGATCGAGTAAAACGTGGAATGGCTGAAATGCAAAAAGGCGGCGTTATTATGGACGTTGTTAATGCAGAGCAAGCTAGAATAGCAGAAGAAGCAGGTGCTGTAGCGGTAATGGCATTAGAGCGTGTTCCAGCTGATATTCGTGCAGCAGGTGGAGTAGCTAGAATGGCAGACCCAACAATAGTTGAGCAAGTGATGAATGCAGTTACTATTCCTGTTATGGCAAAAGCTCGTATTGGTCATATAGTAGAAGCAAGAGTACTCGAGGCAATGGGTGTTGACTATATTGATGAGAGTGAAGTACTAACTCCCGCAGATGAGGAGTTCCATTTAAATAAACGTGATTTCACTGTTCCATTTGTATGTGGCTGCCGTGATTTAGGTGAAGCAACTCGCCGTATTGCAGAAGGTGCATCCATGCTTCGCACAAAGGGTGAACCTGGAACAGGTAATATCGTTGAGGCTGTACGTCATATGAGAAAAGTAAATGCTCAAATTCGTAAGGTTGTCGGAATGAGTGAAGATGAGCTTATGACAGAAGCGAAAAACCTAGGAGCACCATACGAATTATTGCTTCAAATCAAACAAGAAGGTCGTTTACCAGTTGTTAACTTTGCAGCAGGTGGTGTTGCAACTCCAGCTGATGCAGCATTAATGATGCAACTTGGTGCTGACGGTGTATTTGTAGGATCTGGAATTTTTAAATCTGACAATCCTGCAAAATTTGCACGTGCAATTGTTGAAGCAACAACACATTATCAAGATTATGAATTAATTGCCAAGCTTTCAAAAGGGTTAGGTAATGCTATGAAAGGTATTGAAATTTCATCATTATTACCAGACCAACGCATGCAAGAACGAGGCTGGTAAGTAAGAGGGTGCTCAGACGTGGTTAAAATCGGAGTATTAGGTCTTCAAGGGGCTGTGAGAGAACATATTCGTTCAGTAGAAGCCTCTGGAGCAGAAGCAATTATCATAAAAAAAGTAGAACAACTTGAAGAAATTGACGGATTGATTATTCCTGGTGGGGAAAGTACAACAATGCGTCGTTTAATTGATAAATATGGCTTCATGGAGCCACTTCGTTCATTTGCTAAACAAGGAAAACCGATGTTTGGTACATGTGCAGGGTTAATTCTTCTAGCAAAGAAACTAGTTGATTATAAAGAGCCACATCTAGGACTGATGGATGTCTCAGTTGAGCGGAATTCATTCGGCCGTCAACGCGAGAGCTTTGAAGCAGAACTTATGATTCCTGGAATCGCTGATGATTTTGTAGGTGTATTTATTCGTGCACCACATATTGTTGAAGCAGGAGAAAATGTTGAAATCCTTGCAAAGCATGATGGTAGAATTGTGGCAGCACGTGAAGGTCAATTTTTAGGATGTTCCTTCCATCCAGAACTAACGGATGATCATCGTTTTACAGCGTACTTTGTAAAAATGGCAGAGGAATCAAAAACGAAAAAACTTGTATAAACGATTGAAACGTGGTAAAACTTTATATAAATAATAAAATGTTAAATCTATGATAGGAAGTAGTAGCTTGCCTTTTTTCTTAAGAGAGTCGGTGGATGGTGTGAACCGATGATAAAAGCTTGTGAATCCATCCTTGAGTGAAATACTGAATCCATAAGCTAGTAGGTATTTTCGGTAAATCCGTTATCTTTTTCAAGAGGAGGATACGTGTATCCTCAACTAGGGTGGTAACGCGGGTTAACTCTCGTCCCTTTTTTAGGGGACGGGAGTTTTTTATTTTTCGTGACTGCCGATAAGCTGCTTCTTTCTTCGTTGGCTTGGTTCTCCGGTCCTCACGTAGGTTAAACTACGCTCCGGTCCTCAAACCTGCGCCGCCTCGAAATACTTGCTTCTCGAAAGTCACGGGTGGGTTACATGCTTTTACTACTGATTACATAGATTTTAGGAGGTTTTAGGGATGTTGGATATTAAATATTTACGAGGCCATTTTGATGAGGTGAAAGAAAGACTTCAGTTTCGAGGTGAGGACCTAACAGATCTTGGCCGGTTTGAGGAACTGGACAAAAAACGCCGTGAGCTAATTGCGAAGACTGAAGTGCTAAAAAGCCGTAGGAATGAAGTGTCTGGCCAAATTGCTGTTCTAAAAAGAGAGAAAAAAGACGCGGATGCTCTTATTTTAGAAATGCGTGAGGTTGGAGACCAAATTAAGGAAATAGATACAGAATTAAGAGCTGTTGAAGAACAATTAGAACATCTTATGTTATCTATTCCAAACATTCCTCATGAAAGTGTACCTATTGGTGAGTCTGAGGATGATAACGTGGAAATTCGCAAGTGGGGTGAACTCCCTGAGTTTGGTTTTGAACCGAAGCCACACTGGGAAGTAGCCGACCAACTTGAAATTTTAGATTTTGAACGTGCAGGGAAGGTCACAGGGAGCCGTTTTGTTTTTTATAAGGGGCTTGGTGCTAGACTAGAAAGAGCATTATTTAACTTTATGTTAGACCTTCATGTGGAGGAACATGGGTATGAGGAAGTCATCCCTCCATATATAGTAAACCGCGCAAGCATGACTGGTACAGGTCAGCTTCCGAAGTTTGAAGAGGATGCATTCCGCATTGAAAGTGAAGACTATTTCTTAATTCCAACAGCTGAGGTTCCTGTAACAAACCTTCACCGCGATGAAATCTTAACTGGTCAAGAACTGCCAATTAAGTATGCTGCATTTAGTGCTTGTTTCCGCTCTGAAGCGGGTTCAGCTGGAAGAGATACAAGAGGCTTGATTCGTCAGCATCAATTTAATAAAGTGGAGTTAGTGAAGTTTGTTAAACCGGAAGATTCTTATGCAGAACTAGAGAGCTTAACAGCAAATGCTGAAAAAGTACTTCAGTTATTAGGCCTTCCATATCGTGTTTTAAGTATGTGTAGTGCCGATCTAGGATTCACGGCTGCGAAGAAATATGACATTGAAGTATGGATTCCAAGCTATGAAACGTATCGTGAAATTTCTTCTTGTAGTAATTTCGAAGCATTCCAAGCAAGGCGTGCAAATATTCGTTTCCGTCGAGACAGAGATTCAAAACCAGAGCATGTTCACACATTAAATGGTTCTGGACTTGCGATTGGTCGAACAGTGGCTGCAATCCTAGAAAATTACCAACAGGCAGACGGTACAGTCATCATTCCAGAGGTATTACGTCCATATATGGGAAATAAGGAAGTAATCGGTCCGAAATAAGTAAAAAAATGGGGCCAGGATTTACCAACTTCCTGGCCTATAAAAAAATTATAAAAGATTGTTGACTTCCACTTTCGATATATGGTATATTAATTTTTGTCGATACGGAGGAATACCCAAGTCCGGCTGAAGGGATCGGTCTTGAAAACCGACAGGGGTGTTAAAGCCCGCGGGGGTTCGAATCCCTCTTCCTCCGCCATTATTAAAAATAATACTAGCGCATAAAGTATTGGAGATGAACTCGTTACTGTCATGGTAACGAGTTTTTTATTTTATATAAAAATAAGTATAGCCATAAAAGAACCCCTTTTGAGATTTTCACTCAAAAGGGGTTTTAATTAGCTTTTTAAAAGTTCTGTTTGTCTAATGAAACTTGAAATTTTCGCGATGATCGGTTCAATTGAATTTTCATCTTTCATAATATCGTACTCATTAATGTTTAATCGAAGAACTGGGCATGCATTAAAATTATTAATCCATTTTTCATAACGACCATGCATTTCTTCCCAATAAGTAATTGGTGTTTGCTGCTCCATTGGTCTTCCACGCTCTTGAATGCGGCTAATAATATCCTCAAGACTTCCTTCAAGATAAATTAACAAATTCGGATGTGGGAAATACGGTGTCATCACCATTGCTTCAAAAAGGTTAGTATAGGTCTCATAGTCAACAGGTGCCATTGTTCCTTTTTCATAATGCATTCTCGCAAAAATACCTGTATCCTCATAGATGGAACGGTCTTGGATAAATCCACCGCCATATTCAAAAATTTTCTTTTGCTCTTTAAAACGTTCAGCAAGGAAATAAATTTGAAGATGGAAACTCCATCTTTCAAAATCTGCATAAAACCGATCTAAATATGGATTTGTGTCTACTTTTTCAAAGGAGGTTCTAAACCCAAGTGCATCGGCAAGGGCTTTTGTCATTGTTGATTTCCCTACTCCAACTGTTCCAGCAACGGTAATCACGGCATTACTAGGGATATCATATTTATTACGCAAATTCATTATGTCTAACTCCTTTTTCAAGAATGATCTCTTCTACGTTTGATAGAATTTGTTCAAGGTCTTTTTTATTTTGGACAAAATCAAATTGGTCCCCATTAAATCGAATGACAGGAATATCGGGGTGGGATTTTTCGAATTGTGTCATGAATTGCTCATAATCGCGAGTTAATTGACTTAAATAGGCTGGGTCGATATTCTTTTCAATGTCCCTGCCACGCATTTTTATCCGCTCTAATAAAGTATCAAGACTTGCATGTAAATAGATTACGACATTTGGAACAGGCATATCCGCTGTTAAAATACCGTAAATCTCAAGATATTTTTGGAATTGATGTGCTTTTAATGTCCGCTCAGCGAAAATAAGGTTTTTGAATATATGATAATCCGCAACAACCGGTTGGTCTTTTTGAAGGTAATAATGATTAATGTCTTCAAGTTGTTTATATCGGTTACAGAGGAAAAACATCTCTGTTTGAAAGCTCCACTCATCGATATTAGTATAAAATTTCCCTAAAAATGGATTTTCATCAACAATCTCTTTAAGTAAGGCAAATTCAAAGCGTTCTGATATCGCCTTAGCGAGAGAGGTTTTTCCAACTCCGATTGGACCCTCTACTGTAATAAAAGGAATCCTGCTACCCATCTCGTGTCCCCCTTTTAACTTTATTCAGCAAAAATTCCCCACTTCTATTAAGTAGGGTATGGATGTTAAGGAGTAACCAATCCAATTGGGACTTAAATCCCGACTGAATAAAGTTAAAGCCTCCGGCGGATGCCACAGATTTTCAAAGGAAAGTTATCGAGCAAGCTCGAAAAAATCTGGGCGCAAATACGTAAAGTCGTATTTGATCATCCATAAAATAAACAGATAAGCATTATTTTATCATAGGAAGGATGAAGATTGTTATGTATTGTCGAAAAAACAAATTGGGAAAATTTGAAGCCCACAGAACGTGGCAACCATAATCTTTTATCTGCAATACATGCAAAATAAAAAGGAACCCGAATAATCGAGAACCTTTAACGTAGATTATCTTTTTACAACGTGGAAATTACCTGTGATCAAAAGCCAGTTTTGCGGGAACGGGAGTCCAAGTTTCCAGTAGCTTATTCCCCGCAAATTCAATTCCTTAATCAAATTAAACTTTGCCTGAATACTTCTTGCATCCTCAAACCAAACCTTATGCTGCTTTCCGGCGGAGTCTGTATAGTCAAAGTGTGGCGCTTGGGCTTTTGTATCATATTGAATTGCAACATTATTTTGCTTTGCAATTTCAATCGCTCGTTGCGGGCTTACTGCTTTAGCGTATTCTCCACCTTGAACAAAAGGCAGTGTCCAATCATAGCCATAAAGGTTTTGCCCCATCATTATTTTTGATGCTGGCATTTCAGTTAAGGCATATTCAAGAACATCCCGAACAGGGCCAATTGGCGATACTGCCATTGGTGGTCCGCCACTATAGCCCCATTCATAGGTCATGATGACAACAAAGTCAACGATTTCCCCATGTGCCTTATAGTCATGAGCTTCATACCAATCTCCTTGTTGCTCGGCACTTGTTTTTGGAGCAAGTGCCGTTGAAAGAAGCCATCCTTCTTGGCCAAAGCGCCGCTTCGCCTTTCGTAAAAAGTTGTTATAGGCTTCGCGGTCTTCGGGACGTAAAAATTCCATATCAAAATGAATATCTCGGAAACCATATTTTTTGGCTGTTTCTACAATAGTGTTTAATAGCTTATTTTGAATGTCTTGATTATTTAGTACAAGTCTACCTAAATCTGCACTAAATTGACCGTTTTCTAAATTTGCAACAACCATCATTAATGTCACATTTTGTCCTTTTGCGATGCTTGGTAAATTGTTCAGCGGTGGTTCCTTCAAAGTGCCGTCTCGTTGTATTTGGAAATTAAAAGGGGCTAAGTATGTTAAATATGGAGCAGCTTGTCGTGCACTTCTTTCAAGAGCGGGGCTAACTGATGATCCTAACGGTTCTATATAGGCATTGATTTCTGCATTTCGTTTAGGGCGTTCAGGAATATAGATTCTAAGCCCAACCTGTAAGGGTCGATTAGGTGGAATCTGATTGGTTTGCGCTAATTGCTGATAATTAATCCCAAATTTATTTGCGATTGACCAAAGGCTATCACCTGGCTGTACCCAATAGAACTGACCAATAATTGGAATGACCATAGCCTGACCGACGACTAAGTTATTCGGATCAGGAATTTGATTTGCACGAACAATTTCATCCGCTGTTGTACTATATGCTTGTGCAATTCCTGTTATGGATTGTCCCTGTTCTACAACATGAATTTGCATGTTTGACCTCCTCATTCTACAATCTAGGTAACACACCTTTATTACTCTATGAGAGAATAAGGAAGATGATGCTTGGCTAAATGAATGTTCAAAAAGTGCTTAATTGCCTAATTGCATAATAAGGGAGTATTTAATCTAATGATGTCTGACGAATATTATATGAAATTGGCTATTGAGGAAGCGAAAAAGGCAGCAGATATAGATGAAGTACCGATTGGTGCAGTACTAGTGATAGATGACGAAGTAATTGCAACAGCCCACAATCTTCGTGAAACACAGCAACGTTCAATTGCACATGCGGAATTACTTGCGATTGACGAAGCATGTAAAAGAACCGGGTTTTGGAGATTAGAAAATGCCACCCTATATGTCACTCTTGAGCCATGTGCAATGTGTTCAGGAGCAATTGTATTATCACGGGTTAAAAGGGTTGTCTACGGGGCAAGTGATCCAAAAGGTGGATGTGCGGGAACCTTGATGAATCTTTTACAGGAGCAAAGATTTAACCATCAGGCGCAAGTGGTATCAGGTGTCTGTGAGGAAGAGTGTGGACAGCTGTTAAGTTCCTTTTTTAAAGAGATCAGAAAGAAAAGGAAGGAAGAAAAGAAAAACACAACTGGTACTACTTGAAAAAACTTACAGTTGGTATACGATTGATTTTTTTTAACTTAGCCTTTATACTAAGAATGTGTCACAAAGACACCTAACAATTTGGTATCAATTTTGCCGTGCTAAGCGGGGAGGTAGCGGTGCCCTGTACTCGCAATCCGCTCTAGCGAGGCCGAATCCCTTCATAGAGGGTAGTTATTGTAGGGTCTGCCTCAAGTAAGTGGTGTTGACGTTTGGGTCCTACGCAATGGGAACCCGTGAATCCTGTCAGGTCCGGAAGGAAGCAGCAGTAAGCGGACTCTCCCATGTGCCGTAGGGTTGCCTAGACCGAGCTAACTGCTTGAGTAACGCCTGGGGTAACTATTCGACGGAAGGTGCACGGCAGTTATACTACATAAAACAACTCACTCATTTGGGTGGGTTTTTTTATTATTTATTTTTTCATGAATGATACATGTTATAATCACTTTGTACTGAATATTTACTTCCTGTATAATAAGAATGGACGATAAGAAGGAGGGGGCAATACCAATGGCATATCAAGCATTATACCGTGTCTTTCGGCCACAAACATTTCATGATGTGGTTGGACAAGAGCATATAACAAAAACCTTGCAAAATGCCCTTCTTCAAGAGAAGTTTTCGCATGCCTATCTCTTCTCGGGGCCAAGGGGGACTGGAAAGACAAGTGCTGCAAAAATTTTCGCAAAAACAGTCAACTGTGAGCAATCTCCAACACCTGAACCTTGCAATGAGTGTTCGGCCTGTAGAGGAATTACAGATGGATCAATCGCCGATGTAATCGAAATTGATGCTGCATCGAACAATGGTGTTGATGAAATCAGAGATATTCGTGATAAGGTTAAGTATGCACCCAGCTCGGTACGATATAAAGTATATATCATTGATGAAGTACATATGCTTTCAATCGGGGCGTTTAATGCCTTACTTAAAACGTTGGAAGAACCTCCTCGGCATGTCATTTTTATATTAGCAACGACGGAACCACATAAAATTCCACTAACAATCATTTCGAGATGTCAACGTTTTGACTTTCGTCGAATCACTACTCAAGCAATTGTGGGACGAATGAAAACGATCATTGCTGAACAAGAAGTGACAGTGGACGACCAAGCCTTATATGTAGTTGCAAGAGCGGCTGAAGGCGGAATGCGGGATGCGTTAAGTTTGTTAGACCAAGCAATTTCATTCAGTGATGATGTGGTGAAGCTTGAAGATGTTCTCACCATAACGGGAGCTGTTTCGCAGTCTCTCTTAACAAATGTGGTCAGGGCGATTCACGACCGTGATGTTCGAACGGCCTTAAAGACGCTGGATGAAATGATGGACCTAGGGAAAGATCCGATGCGCTTTATCGAAGACATCATTTTTTACTATAGGGATATGCTTTTGTATCAAACAGCCCCTCAGTTAGAAGAAGTATTGGAGCGGGTCCTAGTCGATGAGGACTTTACTGAACTTGCAAAAAGTATACAGAGCCATGAAATTTACGAAACCATTGATATTTTAAATCAAGCGCAGACAGAGATGAAGTGGACGAACCATCCACGCATTTTTTTAGAGGTAGCGATTGTAAAGCTTAGCCAAATGGAACAACAGCAATCACTAGAATCACTGCCACAAATTGAAGGCTTGATGAATAAAATAAATAGGTTAGAATCTGAACTTGCATCGATTAAGGAAAATGGTGTTACAGCCCAACCACAGGATGCTAAACCAGCTGAAAAACGACCACAAAAGTCATCTAGAAATGGCTATAGGACACCAGTTGGAAGAATTAATGAGATTTTAAAGAGTGCAACAAGACAAAACCTTGACTTATTAAAAGGAAAATGGGGCGATATGCTTGACCAGCTTCGCAGTCAAAACAAAGTATCGCACGCAGCCCTTTTAATTGAAAGTGAACCAGTTGCGGCTTCTACCAATGCTTTTGTGCTAAAATTTAAATTTGAAATCCATTGTAAAATGGCCTCAGAAAACCCAGAAGTAAAGGAAAACCTCGAAAATATTCTTTCGACTTTAACTGGACATAGATTTGAAATGATTGGTGTACCAGATGATGAATGGGGTAAAATTAGAGAAGAGTTTATCCGTGGGCAACGGACCAATGATGATGAAAGACCAGAGGAAACAGAAGATCCTCTTATTGCAGAAGCAATGAAAATAGTTGGTGCAGAGCTCATTGAAATAAAGGAATAATGAAATTTTAAGGAGGAAATGAACATGATGCGTGGTGGCGGAATGGGAAATATGCAAAAAATGATGAAACAAATGCAAAAAATGCAAAAGGATATGGCAAAAGCTCAGGAAGAACTTGCTGAAAAGGTAGTTGAAGGAACTGCTGGTGGTGGCATGGTCACTGTAAAAGCAAACGGTCAAAAAGAAATTATTGATGTTATTATCAAAGAAGATGTGGTTGATCCAGAAGATATCGAAATGCTTCAAGACCTTGTATTAGCAGCGACAAATGATGCTCTAAAGAAAATCGAAGACCTCACAAATGAAACAATGGGTCAATTTACAAAAGGAATGAACCTACCGTTCTAATTTTATTTAGCGGAGTTTCCCTCTTTTTTGTAAAGTGAGAAGAATGCAGCGAATATTAAATTTAATAGGGTTCAAACCCCGGCTGAATAAAGTCAAAGCCTCCGGCGGATGCCACGATTTTTCAAAGG